>JAISNY010000015.1 GCA_031275995.1 Oscillospiraceae bacterium
TAGACAGCGAGCTTCAGGAATGCTACAAAGACACGGTAAAAAACCTCAAAAACACCAAGCATGACGGGCGAATTCCCGAGTTTAAACCCGGGCGAAAACACAATTTCGTGGGCCGGAAACCTCGAAAGAATCGTGGTTGAACCGAAATCGAGGTGGCTGTGACTTGACTTTTAAAATAATTAGCATACAACGCTGTACTATAAATAGCTCTAGGAGGTGAAAATCATATGAAATTAACTCATATATGCATAATTACCAAAAGCGTTAGAAAGTTAACAGACTTCTACAAAAAAATCTTGCAAATTTCTCCGTCCATAGATATGGATGAATATGCTGAGTTTGAATTAGGTGGTGCAAAATTAGCAATATTTGATTCAGAAATGCATGGCACGGTAGCTTCAAATTCATTAATACCGGAAAGCAATAAAAGTGTAATAATTGAAATCGCTGTTGATGATGTGGATAAAGAGTATGAAAGACTTTGCAAAGAAAATGTAACAATCGTTAGAAAACCAGGAGATCAAGTCTGGGGAGTTAGATCATTTTATTTTAAGGACTGTGATGGGAATTTAGTTGATTTTTATACGCATTTGGAGAATCAAGATTTATAGCAAATTTACAATTGATTACATATTTTTTGTTAGGAGGAATTAGTAATGAAAAAGTTAAGTCCAAATCTAGTTGTAACCGATGTAAAAATTTCTAAGGAGTTTTACGAAAAACTAAGATTTAAAGCTGGATCTTTAGTTCCAGATAAGAATAATCCTGTTTTTTTAAAAATAACTGTTAATGGTATTCATGTTTACATCAACAATTTTTGCAGTTTGCACTGCTGTTAGATCTTCCGAAAAACATAAAAAATTTTGTTACTTTTTTGCGTGCTTAAACGTTTATATTTCCTCACTTTCATAGATTATCTCTTTACAAGATGTTAGGCAAAGGCTAAAATTCACTATACACTATATAAAGTTTTGAAAAAGATGTTGAAATTCTAATATACAAAATGTAGAATGGCACTAAAGATTGTCTTGAAATTTCTGGAATAATGCAGATTTTATAATAGTATGCACTTGGATTTCAGGAAAGTTTTTTTAGAATAATGGAGGTAACTGTTGTGTTGAGAAATTTAAGAAGAAATCCTGTTACTCGCAAAAGGCTGAATGAGCAGCCTAAGATGTCTGCCATTCCGGATCTCAGTTATGAAATAAGTGAACAAGAACTTGGTACCGAAACAGGAGCGGAGGTAAGTACGATTACGTGTGTTACAGCTGTGATAACCATAATTTCAATGGTCACAAAGACGATTTCAAGTCCAAATTGCAAAGGTCCGAATGACTAGAACAATGTTGTTCTATTCGTAATCACAAATTGCTTAAAATTTTTTTGAGTCGTCTAGAGTGAAAAATAAAAGAAACATAATGAAAATGTGTTATTGTGTTGAGTTGAATTTATTTGAGGTTGCAAAACTTTGAACGTTGTAAGTGATAGTGCGTCAAAAAATGAAATATTTGAGTTTTGGAAGAGTTTTTTTCCTGAATTCAGCACAATAGATGAAATTGACGAAATTTTGAAAAAAATTTCAGATGTTACTTTGGACGAACTCTTTATTGAATACAAAAATGAAGCAAAAAGTGATTATGCAGAGAAATTTTTTGATTTTGAAGAAAGCAAAGAAAAAGATGGTTTATCATACAATAACATAAAAGAGATAATTTCCGATGTAAAATGGGGACATTTCTTTTTGCCTGTACTCAAGTTTTATTTGCCAAAATTATTTATTTTGATTAAAAACTCTGAAATTATAAAAAATAAAAAAGAATTTCTTCCAAATTTAGTTTTAAGTCTTTTGAAAGATTTACTTACAGTCAGTTATCAAGTTCTAGTTTTTGAAATTAATCTTGCCAAAAATGAAAAACTTCTTGCCGGTAAAACTTCGAAAGAAAGGGCAGATTATTTTGACAAAGTATTATTAAAAGATGAAAATTTTCTAAAAAATATCTATTTTGCTTACCCGGAACTTATAAGGCTGCTTGATTTAACAAGTGCGAATTTTATAAATTATATCGAAGAAATAATAACTGAAATAACTTTTAATCTCAAAAAATTAAATGAAGTTTTTAATACAAAAAAACAATTTAAGAAACTTGAGAAAATCGAATTTAATTTAGGGGATATGCATAATGGAAAGTCTGTCTCCAAGCTTATTTTTGGAAATGAAAAAATTATTATTTATAAACCCAATACATTGGGATTAGAGTCGGGTTATGAAAAGTTAATTGATTTTTTGAATAAAAATAAAATCAAAAATTTTATACCGCTTAAAGCAGCAAAAGCTTATAACGGGAGTAATTGCTGTTTTATGGAATACATAGAAAACTCAAAATGCGATTCTCAAGAAGAAATAGTTAAGTTTTACAGAAGAATGGGCGAGTTGCTTTGTATTGCTTATACTTTAAAATCGAATGATTTACATTATGAAAATTTAATAACACAAAACGGGCAACCAATTCTTCTGGATTTGGAAACGCTTTTAGGTCAGGATACACCGATTTTAAATAAACAAAATCTTTCGGCAAATGAAAAGGCATTGTTTTTTATTAATGAATCAGTTAGAAAGAGCATTTTACTTTCTGTTAAAATAAAAAATTCAAAAAATAACAGCTCCATTGATATTGGCGGCCTTCGAGAAAAAGGAGAAGTTGTATCTCCTTTTAGGTCTTTATTGTTAAAAAATATTGAGTCCGACGAAGTGTATATGACACGTGAGTTCGTAAAAATGCATTTGGACTCGCACAGGCCGGATTTGAATGTAAACAATGTCAGAATTGATAATTATGCAAAAGATATAAAGTTTGGTTTTTCAAATCTATATAAATGGATATGTAAAAATAAAGAATTGTACATCGAAAAATTAAGTGATATTTTTTCAAAATACTGTGCGAGAATAATATTAAAACCGACAAGAATTTATACTCAAATTCTTACAACTGGTTTTCACCCCGATTTACTTCAAAACAAAATAGACCGTTTTGTATATTTGCATAGGATAGGACTGCTTTTTAAATTGCCTCACGGCAGGTTTGACGCCAGACGTAAAATTTTTGCATCCGAAATAAGAGAAATGCAAAACGGGAATGTTCCGTATTTTTATGAGCCTGTAAGATCTGATATTATTTTTAACAGTAAAAAAGAAAAAATAGACGGATTTTATAAAAACAGTATTCTTGAAGAAATAAAAAACAAGATTTACGGCATGACAAAAGAAGATTTGATTTGGCAAAAGGAATTTATAGAATCTCGATTTAAAGAAAACAACATAGAGTTAACCGGTTTTAAATTTCAAAATTTTGATGAAAAAAATCTTAAATTCAAATGTTTTCAGTTAAGCGAAAAAATAGGAAATTATATTTTAGACCAAAGCTTTGTAGGCCAAACCGATAAAAAACCAAATAGAACTTTTATCCGGAAAGATGAAGATGGTATATTTGGTTTTACGGTAACCGATAATTATCTTCATGAAGGAAACGCGGGAATCGCGTTCTTTCTTTTTTATTTAGGACGAATACTTAATATTGAAAATTTTAAAAAAGCGTCATTTGAAGTCATAAATTCAATTTTGGAGTATTTTAATAATAATGATAACAAAAATTTTATTCCTTGTAAACAAAAATTTACTTCAGTTTTTGAAATTTTATATGTTATTTTTAAAATAGATCAAATTTCAGATAACTTTAACTTTAAAGAATTTGTTTTTAAAAAAATTAATTTAATCGAGAATTTTATTACTGAAAATGAAAATAAACAAATAGAAAACGATATAATTCCTTTGATATATTTGTTTTATGCTGTATTTGGTAACAATGCTGATTTTCATAAAAAGGCCCAAAATATAAACAATAAGCTTTTGTTAATATTAGAAAAACATTTAAGTCTAGTAAAACAAGGCAAAATTAAAGATTTTATTTTTTCTAAAGCGCTTTTGAAATTATGCGGCGATAACAAGAGTAAAATTTCTGAAATAATAAACAATCATTTAAATTGGGAAAGCGCTAAATTATCACATATAAAGACTTTAGAAGAAATTCTTATATTATTGGCAAATAAAATTTACTTATTAAATTCGGAATTTAAAGATTCGTGCAATTACAGTGATTTAAATTTGCTTTTGGAAAAATTCAGAAAGATGTTTTCAGATAAGAAATTAAAAATTTCTGTTAAAGAACTGATTTTGATATCGGATTGCTCTAATTTTCTTGAAAACTATGATTTCAAAATTAATTATTTACATATTTTAAATAATGTTGTTGCATATTTTGATAAAAAAATTAATTTTAAATTAAAATTTATACCATTAGGCCTGATGAACGGAATTTCCGGGGTTGGTTTAACTTTTCTAAAATCGTTTAATAATTTATAATTTTTGCGAGAAGTAAATTCATATAAAAATATTAAATAATTAACAAATTATTAAAGGATTTTAAACTGATGAAAAACATAAAAAAATTTTTTGTGTACGTCGGAACCCCTCGGGCAAAAAATTCCAACACTCTTAGATATATTTCAAATCTTCTTTCTGAAATCAAAATTTGCATGGGAGATGAAAACTTAAAAATTAATATTTTTCATCCACAGAACAGTTTTATAAATAAATGTTTGGGATGTGAACGTTGCTTTTTTGAAGGCAGGTGTTTTCAAGATAAAAAAGACGATATGGGAGTTATAAAAAAAGAAATGTTGAGTTCTGATATTATCATATTTGCTTCGCCGATATATTTTGTAAATGTTTCTGGTGACATGAAAATTTTTCTTGATAGAATATCGAATTTGGCGCATTTGCTGCCCTTGAGAGGAAAAGCGGGAATATGCATTCTTTCTTCATGTGGAAACGGCGTTCATCATACACTTGATTATATGAATACCGTAATGAGTTTTTTAGGTCTTTATGTAATTGATAAGTATAATGTGTCTCATTATACCGAAGAGCAATTGGATAAGAATCCGGATTATATGAAAGACAAAATAAGTGAATCTGCCACAAAAATAATTGAGTGTTTAAAAAAAAGTTCATCACGAAGCAACGAAACATTAGAAATAATTTATAAAAATCTTAAAAATTATATAGAAAATTCAAAAGAATTAAATAAAAATGAGTACAAATATTGGAAAAATAATAATATGCTTGATTTTAAAACTTATGAACAGTTAATTTCCAAAAAAACAAATAAAAATTTATGGAATTTAAAATAAAAGGAGAATAAAGCATTATATAATGTTACATAGAAAAAAAGTTCCTTTTATAGCGGGAAGACAGTTAACAGATTGTGGAATAGCTTGTGTGGCAATGATTCTTAAATTTTACGGAAGCAACAAATCAATGAGCGATTTTAAAAAAATTCTTGAAGTCGGACGGGATGGAACGACGTTATTAGAAGTTAATCGCCTATTAAAATTATTGAATTTCGAAACCAAAATATATAGGATTCCCGCAGATAAAATACATTCAATAAACTTACCGGCAATAATTTTTTTAAATAAAAAACATTTTGCGGTCTTGGAAAAAATAAAGAAATATACTTTTTACTTGGTTGATCCCGCATACGGAAGGCATAAAATCGATTTTAATGAATTTTCAAAAAATTATTCTGGGTTGGCTTTATATCCGTTTCCGAATGAAAAATTTATTATCGTGAAAAGAAAAAACAATATTTTAAAAAACTTTTACCCCATTATTTTCAAAGAGAAACATCTTTATTTTAAAATTTTATTTTTTGCTTTGATAACATATATTTTTACTCTGGGTATTCCTATACTTATACAGTATACAATTGATTCTGTTTCATCAAAAAATAACAGGTCTTATACAACAATTTTGTTTTTGATTTTAAGCATAATACTTATATTTTTATCGTTTACTGATTATATAAAGAATAAATATTCGGCAAGATTAAAAATTTTAATAGATCGTTCTTTAAATTCCGAAGCTGTTTCTCATTTAATGAAATTGCCATATAAATTTTTTGATGTGAGAAACAAACAAGACATACTTTTTACTTTAAATAACAGCTATATAATAAGAGAAACACTGGCAGGGAGCGTTACTAAAGGGATAATAGATTTAGGTTCGGTTATTTTTATATTAATTTTTATAGGTGTAAGTTCAAAAGTTTTATCTTTAACGGCAGGAATTTTACTGATTATAAATATATTTTCAATACTTTGGACAAAAAGAAATCTAACTGATACCAATAAAGAAGCTTTAATAGAACAAAATAAGCTAGAGGCATTTAAAGCTGAAAATATTAACACCATTTTAAGTCTTAAAATGTCTTCGTTGGAATCAATTTTTTTGAAAAATTTTGAACTTAAACTTGAAAATTTTCTTAAAAAATATAATGTAAGAGAAAAATATAATAACAAAATCAATGCTTGGTTTATTTTTCTGAATTTTATATCCCCAATTATAATTTTATACATAAGTATTGTTTTTATGATTGAGCAAATATTTACCATAGGTCAAGTCATTGCTTTTTATTCGCTTGCCAATACTTTATTCGCCCTTACACATTCTTTGTCTAATGCCGCAATGAGTTATGTGCAATGCAAATTAATTCTCGAAAGATTGGATGACATTTTAACAGAGGAAGTGGAACCTGAAACAGGTTTATCAAAAAAAGAAATAAAAGGAAATATAAGGCTTAAAAATGTATCTTTTTCTTATACAAAAAGTTCGAAAAAAGTGTTAAAAAATATAAATCTTAATATAAAAGAAAACACTAAAGTTGCAATTGTGGGAAAATCAGGTTCCGGAAAAACAACTTTGGTAAAAATTCTGGCTGGTCTTTATTTGCCTACGGAAGGAAATGTTTTTTTAGAAGATATCAGCTTAAATGAATTCGATAAAAAATATATGCACGGGAAAATCGGAGTTATTCCTCAAGATGTTTTTTTATTTAATAAATCTATTCTTGAAAACATTGTAATGAATGACGAAGATATTCCGTTGAAAAAAGTTAAAGAAATTTGTTCGCTGACACAAATTAAAGAAGAAATAGAAAGTATGCCGATGGGGTATAATACTATTGTTTCCGAATACGGCCAAAATATTTCTGGAGGTCAGCGCCAAAGGATCATTTTAGCGCGTGCTCTCTTGCATAATCCCAAGATTTTGATTTTCGATGAATCCACAAGTTCGCTTGACAATATTAATGAAAGAAAAATATCGTCGCTTTTGGCAAATCTTGGTTGTACAAGAATTATTGTCACTCATCGAATTTCTTCTATCATTGATTCAAACAACATAATAGTAATGGACGAAGGAGAAATCATTGGAACTGGAACTCATAAAGAACTTATCGAAAATTGTCGTTTTTATAAAAGTTTGCTATAATTAATCTAGGGAGTTGTATTATAATGTAAAGTACTATGTTATAAATATACGTAATTATTCAAAATAGGTAGTTTTTTAATTACAAATTTTTAGTTTGGTCGAATAATTATTTTTTTAAAATTGAATTGCGGGTGTGATTTAATGAAAAGAATTCGTTTATTGACTATGTTATTAATTGCCGCGAGCTGTTCACCGTCTTTTGTATTTGCAGAATTTTTAAAAACTGCAGTTCAAACAGGAGAATATCAGTTTAATGCTGCCGAAAAATTGCAAAAATTTATAGAAAAATCAAATGTATGTGAACATTATCGATCGGATAAAAACCTTTCGGATTTATTATTTGAAATTTTTGAGAGAGCGCGAAGTTTTTTTAATGCCAAAAATGATGAATATGTTGAAGAATTGATTAAAAAACATAGTGCTTTACTAATGCACGTTGAAATGTATGGCAAAGAATTTCTAGCTGAACGCGGAAACGGTCCTGATGCTTATACTGAATTGGAAAATGATGAAGAATACCAAAGATTATTTTATGAAATTACCGTTATTAATTATGAATTTGTATCCTTTAATCGAGATAAATTATTTAAATATACTATTATCAAAACTGTTGAAAATTTAGATTTTGATGATAAAACAAATTCTGAAAAATTGAAAAGTTTTTTAAGCAAAATTTTTGAGTGGAAAGAACATGAAAAGAAAGTTCCATTAACCGATAGTTTAAATTCAGATGTAAAACAAGAAGATTATGAAAATACAGATACAGAAAATTCAGATTCTTCAGATTTAGATGAAATAGTAAAATTATTAATTGAAGATATAAAGCGGAAAGATATGAGAAGTTTAAATATAGTTACAGATAAAATAACAAAATCTCTTTATGCAACTCAATTGACACCAAAACCGAGTGAAATTCCATAAGTTTTACATTGTGTTTTTTATAAATTAATTTAAATGAGGTGATTTATATTTTTTTTGACAAAAAACCAAAAAACAATAACGAATTAAATAATGAAGATGAAATTGTTTTTTTAACAACGGTATATGATGAAATTAAGTTCATTATGGTTAAAGGCATACTTGGCGAAAATAAAATTCCGTATACGGTAAAATACCGAGGCAGTTGCGCTGCGTATATGAGAATAGAATTTGGAAAAATTGCATCTCCAGCAGATATTTTTGTAAGAAGATCGGATTTTGATAAAGCTGAAAATTTGATTGGTGTTGTTATTAATTGAATTCTTGGATTATATTAGGAATTTTCCTTTAATTAACTTTACATTAAGGCAAATACTTCGATTTCAAGCGTTAACGGCAAAAATTCGCTTCAAACTTTGCAATACAGGAACGAAAGAGCTCTGAAAGTGCTTAATTTTAGATGGATTAATCTTCTGAACAACATGCAAATTACTATCTCGATTGACAACGCCTGCGCTTGGGATTTTCAAATTAAAATCGCAGATAAATTCAGTACAAATTTGTACAATTTAACCATCGCCAAAGGGATCCCGATCATGTTTTTCGACAGCGA
>JAISNY010000033.1 GCA_031275995.1 Oscillospiraceae bacterium
AATATCTTTGTTTTCCTCTGTGAAATCCGCTTTTTACTCTGTTTTCGCTTTTGCATTTCGTGCACATTTTTTTCCTTACATTACATATTCTTACATTATTATTTTTTGAATTTTAGCACTGCCTTCTTTGCCATTGTGTAATCCCGATTGCACAACATCCATGAATTTTAACTTTATCTGCTCCGGGAAATCCTTGATAAATTTTTAAAGCTTCATCAAAAGTATTCGAAAAAGGTACCATACTTTGAAACCCTTCAAAATCTAACATGTGTTTAAAACTTTTATAAAAATTCAGGTAAATTATTTCGCAAACGACACATTCATTCGAAGCGACATCAATTAGTTTTAGTAAATCTCCAATTTTAAAACTCTTTATAAAGTCAGTAGCGATTCTGCCTTCAGCTTTCTTTTTACCGTCTTTTATGAATTGCAAAAACGGTAGTTTTTTGTTGCTGATGATATTTAAATTGTACATGTTTTTACTCATCCATATCCTTACACTATTATTTTTTTGAATTTTAGCACATATATCCTATTTTAGCACTGCCTTATTTATGCATATAAGTATCTAAATTTTAGCAATACCGTTGTTGTTTTTATCTTAATTTTTTAAAATTTTCTTTATGCTCCTGATAAGTTCGAGCAAAAAACGCTTTCCCTTCAGGGGAAGTGACAAAATAATAGAAGTTCGTTTTTTCAGGCTTGAGAGCTGCAATAATAAAATCCAACTCAGGTGAACAAATCGCTCCAGGCGGCAGACCCGAAATTGAATACGTATCATATTTACTGATAAAACCATCTGGAGCTGAATTTTGGTTTTTGTAAGGATAATATACAGTAGGGTCAGATTGGAGTCTGTTCATACCAAATTCTCCGAACTCACTTTTACCTTCTGGCAAAGTCGAAAGACGGTTGTACATTACCGAAGCCACCCCTGTAGCAGACTCTACATCGCATTCGCGCTGCAAAATTGAAGCAATTGTAAGAATTTCATCAAGATCGAACTGAGAATTCACCAAGAATTCTTCAATAATCTCAAGTTTTTTAGAAAAGTTACCCAAAAATTTATCGATAACAGAAAACACGCTTTCATCTTTAAAAAACATATAAGTATCCGGGAACAGGTAACCTTCTAACTTGAAATATTTTTCTCTAACTTTTGGGATATTATTTATAAACTCATACTTTTTAAATCTTTCTGAACCGCAGGCCGAAATAAAATCTGTTTTAGAAACTATGCCCAAATCCTCTAAATTTTTTGCAACTTCTAATAGAGTACTTCCAGCACGAACCGTAACTTCTATTTGTTCACGTTTCACAACATTCCTGAGATAACACCGCCGAACTATTGCCATCATTAGCAGACAAAAAACCAACATAATACAAAGAAGAAAAAATGAAAATTTTAAATCTTTAACAACCTGTGTTTTACGAGTCAAAACATGTAACCCCACCTAACTAACTTTCATCATAAATCAACTTTAATAAAATAAATACTGAAGTTAAATCGAAACAACCACTAACCAACTATACAGCCAATGACGCAAGCCGTCCATTCACGCTTATTTTTTTCAAACTTTAAATCCATTTTACTAACAGAATTCTTAACTTTTTTTTCTAATTCACGAATTTGATTTTGAAGCTTAATACTTTCAATTTTTTCTATAATTCTAATATTTTCACGAGCTTTACTAAGATATTCCTCACGACGTTTTTCATAAAATTCTTTAATTTTTTTAGCAGATTCAATTTTTAAGCGTTCAGAACTTCCGAAAGATTCGTTTATACACCTGTCGGCCTCAAGAATTTCCTCTACAAGATCTTTCAAAGAAACCATTCCTCCAACGTTAACAGGCCAAATTTAAATCAAAAACATTTCAAATCTTTTTTATCATCATACCGAAGCGTCCCTAAGTTTGTCAAATGGAATAACTGTTAAGTCCGCCTCGGTTCATTCGTACTCTACTGAGAAAATCAACTACGCCAAAAACCAAAATCTCAAGTGAGTTTTTCTTCAATTTTTGTTGTCGTCTTCAACATCTTTATACTGCGCATCGTAGACGTTTTCACCGCCGGAAGAATTCTCTTGCTGCGACGACGGATTACCTCCTTCTGCAGATGATTGATTCGAAGCGTCTTCTTGCTTGTAAAGCTTTGAAGAAACTTCATACATGAATTTTTGCAAGTCGTCTTTACCGCTCTTGATTTCTTCTAACACTCCATCCTTGAGTTTTTTTCTAAGCTCTTCAACTTTTTGATTCAAATTTTCTTTATCGGAACTTTCAATTTTTTCACCATTGTCTTTAATAAGTTTTTCAACCGAATAACAAAGATTTTCTGCTTCATTCTTGATGTCGACTTCTTCACGTCGTTTTTTGTCTTCGTCTGCGTAACGTTCGGCATCGCGAACTGCTTTTTCGATGTCGTCCTTAGACATATTACCGCTGGAAGAAATAGTAATCTTTTGCTCTTTTCCGGTACCTTTATCCAGAGCGGTTACGTTAACTATCCCGTTTGCGTCGATATCAAAAGTAACTTCAATTTGCGGGACTCCACGCGGCGCAGGAGCTATTCCGTCAAGCTTGAACAGCCCTAGTTGTTTATTATCTCTTGCAAATTCACGTTCACCTTGAAGAACATTAACATCCACCTGAGTCTGGCTATCCGCGGCAGTTGTAAAAACCTGACTCTTTTTGGTTGGAATAGTAGTATTTCTTTCTATTATTTTCGTCATTATCCCGCCCATAGTTTCTATGCCGAGCGAAAGCGGAGTAACATCGAGAAGTAATAAGCTTTTTACATCGCCACCAAGAACCCCAGCCTGGATGGCTGCACCCATAGCTACGCATTCATCTGGATTTATTCCTTTGAAGGGCTCTTTACCGATAAATTTCTTAACAGCTTCCTGAACGGCCGGAATCCGCGTTGAACCACCGACGAGGAGGACTTTATCTATCTGCGAAACTGAAAGTCCTGAATCTTTTAAGGCCTGACGGGTGGGCTCCATTGTCTTTTCGACTAAATCGGATGTCAACTCATCAAATTTCGCTCGAGTTAAGTTCAAATCAAAATGCTTAGGCCCTGAGGCATCCGCAGTTATAAACGGTAAATTTATATTACTGGAAGCAACTCCGGAAAGCTCAATCTTAGCTTTTTCCGCGGCTTCTTTAAGGCGCTGCATGGCCATTTTGTCTTTGGAAAGGTCAATAGCGTATTCAGCTTTAAATGAAGAGACCATCCAATCTATTACTCTCCTATCGAAATCGTCTCCGCCAAGCCTATTATTTCCGGCAGTCGCAAGAACCTCCTGAACCCCATCCCCCATTTCGATTATCGAAATGTCAAATGTTCCTCCACCAAGATCATAAACCATTATCTTTTGGTCTTTTTCTTTATCGATTCCATAACATAACGCAGCGGCCGTCGGTTCGTTTATAATTCTTTTAACTTCAAGACCGGCAATTTTACCAGCATCTTTGGTTGCTTGTCTTTGAGCGTCAGTAAAATATGCAGGAACTGTAATAACCGCTTCAGTAACCCTGCCACCTATATAGCTTTCAGCATCAGCTTTGAGTTTTTGAAGAATCATTGCTGAAATTTCCTGAGGAGTGTAAGCTTTTCCGTCTATGTTTACCTTGTAGTTAGTTCCCATCTCGCGCTTGATTGAAATAACGGTACGGTCAGGATTTGTTATCGCCTGGCGCTTGGCCACCTGCCCAACAAGTCTTTCACCGTTTTTAGCAAAACCAACTATGGAAGGAGTCGTACGAGTGCCTTCGGCATTGGCGATAACTACTGGTTCTCCGCCTTCTATAACCGAAACACAAGAGTTAGTAGTTCCCAGGTCTATTCCTATAATCTTCGACATAAATTACCCCCAATTTTCTGAATTCTTGAACAACAAGATTTATTTTGGCACTCAAACGTCAAGAGTGCCAATATCTTAACCATGACATTAATAAAAAAATTTGTCAAGAAGAAATCGAAAAAACGTCAAGATGACGTTGTTTTTCGAATTTGGCATAATGTACCTGGATTATTAAGAAATCAACAAGAGAATTAAATTATGTATGTAGTGATGCAAAAGTTAAGATTAATAGGTGAATTTCATGATTAATATACTCGATTATAATCGTGTTGTTATTGCAGGCATCAATTAGTTGTAAAAGTTTTTTATTTATTCAACAAAAACCCCCAACGCCCTCCTTTTTTTAGGGTCAAGATGACCCTTCGAATATAAATCATACACAGATCCTACAAAGTCGTTACTTTCTATGCTGGTTAGTGATGTACGGACAACGCCTTTATTTAAAACTTCTAATACCCAAAATTTACCTGTTGGTTGAGCTTTTAATTCCAATGTTAGACGATCAAAAAAATCTCCTCCTAGTCCCGCAGGTAAATCAGGGGGTGTTTCAATGTATTCTTCAATATTTATTGTGTGAAAATCAGGAGGATTATGCCCAAGAGATACATACCCCGAACTATTTGTATGCGTCAGTTTAAGAACAACAATATCACCCGCTTTTGCTTCATTCAAAGCTTTATTCAATTCACTTAAATACCCACCCGAGGCTACCCTCACTTCCACAAACATAACAAGAGGAAGCCTGGTTTTATCACCAAGACCCAGTGATCTAGCCGCATTACCCATAGTATCCTCAGGGGTCAAAACAGCAGTTTTACCGCCTAATCTTACAACAAATTCCAACTCATTTACGTCCGCCTTTGTATCTCCTAAAGATAAACTATATGCTCTTCCAAGTTTCTCTCTGAAATTTACTTTCACTGGTTTTCTGCGCAAATCTTCTCCAGTAAATACAACCATAGAGTTGTCTTTATTTTTTTTCTTAATCCAAAATTTTAACCTAGTGGGCTCCCCTACCTTGAATCTATCAACCACATCTTGGAATGATGTATCTCCATCTACCACATGAAGTGCTTTTCTTTCGTCCTCAAAAAACACAGCTAAACCATCACGATCAACCGGAATTTTTTTGTTTAACAAAGTCTCACGCACACGTTGACAAGATTTTGCTTTTAAACGGCATGACACATTATATCTTGTAAACCTCCTGTAAAAACTCCGAATACCTGCAGGCAAATAATTACTCAATCTATTGCGCAAATCTACACCAAAAAGATACCTTGAGTAATTAACAGTAACATGAACATCATAATCACCATCAGGCATGTTAAACACCTCCCTTATGGAATCCTACTTCAATTTTAAACTAAAATAATAAAAATTACAAATTATATTAAAATTTAATGGTTATTTATTACATATTTTAACAATTAAGATGCCCTTAACTTTACTTTTGAACAAAATAATTGCTGGGTAAAAATTAAAGCTGCGCCGTTGAAAATTCTCAGCGAGCGCAAGCTTTGTAAAACCCATAAATTCTGATTTAACTTATTATCCGCCATTGAGTTTTTTTCTAAGCTCTTCAACATCTTTAATAAGTTTTTCAACCAAACGACTAAGATCTTCTATTTCATTATTGATGTCAACTTCTTCACGTCGTTTTTTTGTCTTCGGGGGAGTAACGGCGGAAGGCTGGTCTGCGTAACGTTCGGCATTGGGCAAGCCCTCCTGGGGAGTAACCGGGAGTATGGGCTGGACGGGCCGCTGGACGCCCTGAGCTGTTCCGCCACTCGGATCATCAATGAGTTCGTATTCAAATCTAAGAGTACCTGTATATGCTCCTGAATGCCTAACTTTAAGGTTTTCCACAGGTACGTACAAATAAAAATGGACTTTGCCAGATACGGTATCAGCATAGAAAGCTAACGGATTAGAACCTTCTTGGTTGTTTGGGTCGTCATTGCTATATTTTATCTGGTTTTCCGTACTCCAATCGGCTGTGTCACCATTCTCTGTAACATAATAGATATTGTACTCTATCCTATCAGTTTCACCATCAAGGGTATCAAGACCAATAAAGAATTTTTGAGGATTCGGGGAATCTGGATCTGGATCTGATAAATTAAATCTTAAAATTTTTCCGTCAGGAACAGTACAATTTGCCAATTCTATGCGTTGAGCGTTTGACTGTCCGTATGGTCCATCCACACTAACACTGTAATCAATTTCAATAACAGATGGTATACTACCTTCTACAAAATCTTCCACTTGTAATTTCACAGATGCATCTCCAGCTTCTAGTTCATTACTATAATTAACACCAAAATCATCTTGGCCAGCAACAAACCCTATTCTGTCACCGTTACCGCTGCCCAACTGAGGGAAATTTTCGTTAACTATCGCACCGTAACGTTGGCCATTTATTATTCTTTCAACACAAATTCTATAATCACTGGCCCCTTCCAGGAAACCTAAATCCACTTGTCTACCATTCAAACGTAAATGTCTGTAATTAACTTCTCCACTAACTCCTCCACTTTGTATTATTTCCTCCTCTCCTGCTTTCTTATAAATTACTGCTAGCGAATAAGATTGAGTTCCATTAACAGGTTCAGGGTCTTCCTCTAGCGTATAAATATCATCATTTTGCGGAGAAGCTTCAGGTTCTGCTTCTGCTTCTGCTTCTGCACGTGGTATTCCTGTAGAGTATGAAAACCTATAATCACCTTCATGTTTAAATGTAAATGGATTATCACCCGGTTTTACAAGCTCCATAGAACTTCCATCCTTTAGGATTGTATCAGGACGTCTGTCATAAGGTGTTCCTGGCACTGCCGAAGCATACGCAAAATTATTAGCTTTAAAGTGAATTACCCCGAAGGATGAAGATTCCCTAGTTCGAAGATAATTCGTCACCAACCAACCAGTATCATAATATTTGACAAGAATGGAATTTAAACCAGGTCTGGCTTCACTTAAAGTCCAAGACCAAAAGTCCCTATTCGCCCTACTCAAAAGGAAATCAGCTAGCACAGATATCTTTTCCCCTCCTCCATTTATTCCAATTACAGCACTTACTCTATGCAGCGATTCAGCATCAATAGGAGCGTGAATGAATGCGTTTCTACCGCTAGCATAACGAATATTAATATCAAAGGGAATTAAATCTTCCTTATGAATATTTTTTAAATTGTTTTCCAACGATAATAATTTACCTTCATCAAATACTTGATAACTACACACAGGGTCTTTAGAAATACAACATAAGCCACTATTGCCTTCTACGCCTCCTACAACCCATTCAACCGGAGTTCCTCGTGATAGTGTTCCATAATTACTTAAACTTAAACTTAAATCTCTATTCAATTGACCATACCTTATAGTTGCAATCTGGTCATTCGGATCGTTAGCTTTACAATTTTTTAAATCTTCTATCGTTGCAAAATTACGATTAAATCTTTCAAAATCCTCGAATCCACTTTCGCCTGAGCGATT
>JAISNY010000034.1 GCA_031275995.1 Oscillospiraceae bacterium
AATATCTTTGTTTTCCTCTGTGAAATCCGCTTTTTACTCTGTTTTCGCTTTTGCATTTCGTGCACATTTTTTTCCTTACATTACATATTCTTACATTATTATTTTTTGAATTTTAGCACATATATCCTGTTTTAGCACTGCCCCGTATAATGGGAGGTTGAATTTTTATAAATTATATGTTACCATAACGCGAGGGGGAGTGGTATTATTGCCAGGGTTAAGAGAAATAAACGGATTAAGGACAAAATTATGTCATGAGAGAAAGCACATTAAGTTGATGGCGGGAAAAAGCGAATCCAAACTTGCTTATGAATTTGCGGAAGGTTATAAAGATTTTTTAAATAAAGCTAAAACAGAGCGCGAGGCTGTTGCGTTTATACTTGACAGGGCCGTTCAAGCGGGTTTTAAAAATTTCGACTGTTCAGGGACGTACAAAGCGGGAGAAAAAGTTTTTTGTGTTAACAGAAACAAAAATATTGTTTTAGCTATAATCGGGAAAAATGGAGTTAAAAATGGAGCTAGGATAGTTGTTTCTCACATAGATTCTCCACGTTTGGATTTAAAACCTCATCCGCTTTATGAATCTAACGAGTTAGCCATGCTCAAGACGAATTACTACGGAGGTATAAAAAAGTATCAATGGGTAGCTTTGCCTCTTGCTCTTCATGGTACGGTTGCACTTCAAAATGGTGAAGTTTTAGACATTACCGCTGGAGAGTTTGACGATGATTTTTGTTTCTGCATTACTGATTTGCTCCCGCATTTGGCGCGCGAACAAATGGAAAAAATTATGCTTAAAGCGATTGTAGGCGAAGATCTTAACGTACTTGTAGGAAGCGTTCCTCTTGAAAAAGGTAAAGGTTCCGATCTTGTTAAGCTTGGAATTTTAAACATTCTTAACCAGAAATACGGGTTAGTAGAAGAAGATTTATCATTTGCTGAATTTGAGATTGTTCCTTCTATCAAAGCTCGTGACGTTGGCTTTGATAAAAGTTTGATAGGTGGATATGGTCATGACGACCGCTGCTGCGCTTATCCCGCGTTTATGGCTGCTATGTCTGCGCCTATGCCTGACGAAACATGCGTTATTATGTTTGTTGATAAGGAAGAAACGGGCAGTGATGGCAACACTGGAATGAAATCCAGTTTTTTAAAACATTTTATAGCCGACTTATCCGCTTGCGAAGGGGTTAAGGGCCGTCACGTGTTCCAAAAATCCAAGTGTATTTCTGCAGATGTGGATTCGGCGTTTGATCCTACTTTTTCTTGTCAGTATGAACCTTTAAACAGTGCGTATATTAATAAAGGCGTCGTTCTTACAAAATACACTGGCGGAGGGGGTAAGTATAGTGCTTCTGATGCTTCCGTTGAGTTTTTAGGTGAGATAAGAAAAATTTTTGAAAAAGAAAAAATCATTTGGCAAACAGGCGGCATGGGTAAAGTGGATGCTGGAAGCGGCGGAACGGTTGCGAAATATTTGGCAAACTTGGATATGGACGTAATCGATTTGGGAATTCCAGTACTTTCTATGCATGCTCCTTTTGAAGTTATTTCCAAATTGGATATCCATGAGATGTTCAAAGCTTTGAAAGCATTCATTAAATAATTTTTTAAATCATAGCTATGTTTTGAAATCTTCTTTAATTTAAGGCATGTGTTTTTTGGATGTTTCATTCGAGAGCATGTCAAGGTGCTTTTGAGTTTGAAGCCAGTACGCCGCATTGAGCGTTCTTAAAATGGTGAGATTCTTGGTTCGATAAATAGTATTTTAGTTTTGGTCAGTTTAAATCTGAGGTGTTTTGTTTGAAGTTAGCGCAGTTGCTAAGCGGAGTTGAAATAATAGAATGTTGCTGCGACTTGGAAATTGATGTAAGCGATGTTGTATATGATTCTAAAAAAGTGACCAAGGGATGTCTTTTTGTATGCTTATGTGGATTCAATTTTGACGCCCATGAGTTTGCCTCTCAGGCTTTTGAAAATGGCGCAGCGGCTATTATTTGCAGCAAACGGATGGTTGTTTCAAACTTTGTAAGAGTTTTGGACACACGTTCCGCTCTTTCAATTATCTCGGTTAATTTTTTTGGTAATCCTTCGGAAAAGCTTAAAATGATTGCTGTTACCGGAACTAAAGGCAAGACTACCGTTACTGGACTGATAAACAAAATCCTTAATGACGCAGGCAGAAAGAGCGCCTCCATTGGAACTTTCGGTGTTGTTATGGGTGATAAAATTATTAGAACAAAAAATACGACACCTGAGTCTTTCGAGATACAAAAAGTTTTGCGAATGTTATTAGATCAAGGTTTTACTCATGTGGTAATGGAAGCCTCTTCCTTAGGGATTAAAAATCATCGTCTTGACGGCATTTTTTTTGATTATGCAGTTTTTACTAATTTTTCAAAAGATCATATCGGTAAAAATGAACATAGTAGTATAGAAGAATATTTTAATTCCAAGCTTCTTTTATTTGGTAATAGCAAGAAATCGTTTTTAAATTGTGATGATGAAAAATTTGAACAGATTGCTAAAGCTTGCGGAAAAAATTATGAGACGTTTGGTCTTTGCCCAAAAGCGAAGATTAGGGCCAAAAATGTGAACTTGGTCTCAGGTCAAGGGTACGTTGGCATTGAGCTTTGTGTAGGGGAAACTAAATTCAGGTTGCCTATTCCGGGTGTATTTAATGTTTACAACGCCCTAGCGGCGATTTGTGTCTGCCGTAACGAGGGTGTTGATGAATCGGTTATCAATAACTCACTTCTGGAAGCTAAGATAAAAGGGCGTGCCGAAATTGTTCCTGTGTGTAATACGTATACAATCATGATTGATTACGCTCATAATGCGTTAAGTATGAAGAACATTTTAACAGAATTACGGAAGTACGACCCTAAGAGGCTTATAATTCTTTTTGGTGCGGGTGGAGAGCGCGCACGAGACAGAAGATTTGAAATGGGCAAAATTGCTGGCGAACTTTCAGACTTTTCTGTTCTTACCGCTGATAATTCGCGCGGAGAGAATGTTAACGATATAATAAGAGACATAGAAATAGGGATAGGCCCTACTGGCGGAAACTATGTTGTAATTCCAGATCGATATGAGGCAATAAAATATTGCATGAGAAACGCTAAAGAAGGGGACATGATAGTTCTTGCTGGTAAAGGTCATGAAGATTATCAAGAGATTTCAGGAATAAAGCACCATTTTGATGAACGAGAAATCATCAAAGAAATATCGGCTTTAGGAATTCATATGGCAGGCGTTACGCAGCTTTAGCAATTTTTAATGTGGATAAAGGTCGTTGGTTAAGGCTTAAAAGATGGTGATGAAATATATTAATTGCAGTTCTGTCACGAAGCTTTAACGATTTTTTAAATGAAAATAATTGTAAAGTTTACTAGCGTTGAATGTTCTTTGAGGGTGGTTAAAATGCAAGAAACTAAACTTGATGAAATTATAAAAGCTGTGAACGGAAGGCTTTTGTCTGGTAATTCCCAAGTAAACATCAGCTCTATTTGCATAGATAGCAGAGAAATTTTTGAAGGATCTCTGTTTGTGCCGATTGTCGGTGATCGTTTTGATGGTCACGATTTTGTGGTTCAGGCTTTATTAGCCGGTTCGTTGGCATCTTTTGTTAATCGGGGTAAAAATCTAAGTAGTGTAATGTTTGAAACTAAAAAGGCTTTAATTGAAGTGGAAGATACAGTTATTGCATTACAGAGTTTAGCGAGGTATTGTTTTTCAAAATTTAAAATTCCAGTGGTAGGCATTACTGGAAGCGTGGGGAAAAGTACGGTTAAAGAAATGTGCGCTTCAATTTTGGAATCTACCGGCGCGTGTGTGTTAAAAACTCATGGTAACTTTAACGGGCAGATCGGCCTTCCGTTAAGTGTTGCTCGAATCACTCAGAGACACGATGTCGCAGTTCTAGAAATGGGTGTAAGCATCCCAGGAGAAATGGAAAAATTAACAAAAGTTGTTGCTCCGGATTTTGCTATCGTGACAAACATAGGGATGTCTCACCTGGAAAACATGGGGAACGTTGAAAATATTTTTAAAGAGAAAATAAAAGTTGCAGAAAGAGAAGGATGCAGATTATTTTTTAATGGTGATTCTGAATTTGCAAAAGATTTACATAAAAATTTTAAAAACGTAACGTATTTTGGAATAAGCTCTAATTTTAGTTATCATGCGGAACAGATTGTTAGTACTTATCAGGGCACTGAGTTTTTGTTGGTCGCCAAAGAGTTCAGGGAAATAATTGAAATTCCTTGTTTTGGTGTTCATAGCGTTTGCGATGCTTTAGCCGCAATTGCTTTCGCGGTTGAGTTTGGAATCGGTTTGGAATATATTAAAAAAGGGCTTGCAAATTTTCAAACTTTGCCTATGCGACAACAAATTAAACGTGTGTCTGGTTTTACAATAATTGATGATTCTTACAATGCAAGTCCAGATTCTATTATGGCTTCATTTTCAGTGTTGAAAAATCTGAAGGGTGAAAGAAAAATTGCAGTAATATCGGACATGCTGGAATTGGGTCCTCAAAGTGAGAAAATTCATTTTGATATGGGAAAAAGAATAACACAAGAGCTTGATTTGCTCATTACATTCGGTAATTTTTCAAAATTGTTTTGTGAAGGGGCCAAAATTGTTCGAAGTGATCTTGAGGTTTTACATTTTGAAACTGCTTCCGAAGCGGCTGAAGAATTAGCTTTTAGAGTCAAAGAAGGAGATGTGATTTTGGTTAAAGGTTCGCGGGCAATGCATTCGGAAGAAGTTGTTGAAATTTTGCAAGGAAGGAACTAGATGAAGATTATTTTTGAAAATGGAAAAGTTTTTGAAGGGCATCAATTTGGTTCCGAGAAGGAAGCTGTTTTGGAAGTGGTTTTTAATACCTCGGTAGTTGGTTATCAAGAAATTCTTTCAGACCCTTCTTATTATTCGCAGGCGGTATGTATGACTTACCCCTTAATAGGGAACTATGGAGTAACAGATTCAGATTATGAATCTTGTAAGATGTTTGCGGGTGCGTTAATGGTTGGGCAAATTTGCGAACATCCTTCTCACTACGGAGTTACCCAAACTTTGCAGTCTGCGATGGAATTTTATGGAGTTCCAGGAATAAGTGGCCTTGATACAAGAATGGTAACAAGAATGCTTCGAAACGAAGGAAGTATGCGTGCTCTTATAACGAACGAACCTGTTACTGTGGGTAAAGCTCTTGAAAAAATTATAAATACCCCTGTTGTTAATGATCATGTTTCAAATGTTTCGTGCAAAAAAATTTGGAGATCAAAATCGGCCAAGTCAAAATCTTTAGTAGCGCTTGTGGATTGCGGGGTCAAATATGGAATTTTGAGAGCTTTAAACAATTTTGGCTGTGATGTTGTTATTTTTCCTTATGATACTTCTTCTGAAGAAATTTTATCATTTTCTCCCTCTGGGGTTGTCTTCTCTAATGGCCCAGGAGACCCGAAGGATTGCGTGAAAACAATAGAAACTATAAAAAATATTCAAGGAAAGGTTCCTATTTTAGGAATCTGCTTGGGTCATCAGTTAATTGCTTTGGCTAATGGTGCAAACACGTATAAAATGAAATTCGGTCATCGCGGTGGAAATCATCCGGTGAAAAATCTTAAAAACGGAAAAATTGAAATTACTTCCCAAAACCATTCCTATAGTGTAGATTCTTTAACCGATTCAAACATTAAGATTACTCACATAAATTTGCTCGATGGAAGTCCGGAAGGTTTAGAGATTGTTAAAGATAGGGTTTTTTCAGTACAATATCACCCTGAAAATTCACCGGGTCCATGGGATAGTCTTTATATTTTTGAAGAATTTATAAGTGTTATTAGTTAATATAAAAACCTATTGTATGTGTTTTGTTTTGTTTTGTTTTATTTCCCCAAAAGGAATGCATATTCACCAAAATCTGTTGCGAGCAGTGTTCTTCCTTGTTTTTTTAATTCTTGCGCCATGGATTTTAGCACATGTTTCATAGTTATTATTTGTTTGTCTTGCGCAGCTGAAAAAGCTGAAGTGATAGCTATATTTTTTATATTTCCTCCTGAAATTTCAAATTTTGAAAGAAAAACAAAGTCTATTTTTGAAATCGGAGCTTGCTTGAACATGTTTTCCCAGATTTTAAGTCTTTCATTCGCATCAGGTAAGGCAAAATGTATAACGTAAGTTATCCTCCGGAAAAAAGCTTTATCTATATTTTCTAAAAAATTTGTAGTCATTATGCAAACCCCGTCATATTCTTCCATTTTTTGCAAAAGATAAGAAATTTCCATATTAGCGTTACGGTCATGTGAATCTTTAACATCAGAACGTACGCTGAAAAGTGAATCCATTTCGTCAAATAGCAAAATAACACTGCTTTTTTTAGCTTCATCAAAAATTTTGCACAAATTTTTTTCTGTTTCTCCAATGTATTTAGAAATTACACGAGAGATGTCTACCCTAAAAAGTTCAAGACCGAGTTCTCCGGCCACTACCCCGGCAGCCATTGTCTTTCCAGTACCGGAAGGCCCTGAAAAAAGCATGCTCAGACCTTTTCCATAAGTGACTTTTTCATTTATTTTCCACTCATTAAACACCAAATTTCTGTGTCTTATTTGTGAGCATGCATCTAGCATTGTTTGCTTTTCCTCGGGGCCAATTATTAAATCTTCCCAAGACTTCCCAACAGGAATTCTGTGTGCGTTACCATTAAAGTTTATGCTTATCGAATTTTGTATGCATTTTATTAAAATTTTTCTGTCAAGCTTTCCATTCCATGCTTTAAAACCGTTAAGGCAGTTCGCTGCTGAAATGATTTGTCCGGGAGTAAAAGAAAAAAGCGTGGACAATTCTGAAGGGTCGATGATTCCACCAAGATTTTTTTTATCTAAAGTTTCTTTCCACACTATCGCAGTTTCTTCCTGCGAGAGTTCATTAACATAAATTTCCATTAATTCTATTTCTTTGATTATGTTTTCGCAGTTGTAGATTGCAGTTGTAGAAAGAAAAAAAGATATAATCGAAAATTTATTCGCTAAATTAATAACAAGTTCTAAAAGAAACTGATATTTTTCGTTGTTTATCAATTCAAAATTATCAAAACAGATAAAGCCTCTGGCAATCGTGGCCTCTCTGAATGCCCAAGTCAAAATTTCCTTGAATTTTTCTTCACGCCTTAAGCATTTTTTGAGATCAACAATGCAAACAGGAGATTTGAGAATTCCAGACGTGCTTCTTACAATCGTTTTTTTACCACAGCCCTCCTCGCCTAGAAGAAAGAAATAAAAAAATTTAGATTCTTTGATAATTTTTGCAAGTTTGTTTACTATTTCTTTTCTGACAATTTTGTTAAGCTTTTTTGGGGGGAAAATAATAGTATACTCCGAAGTGTCAGAATTTGATTCCGCGTTGCTTAATATAAAATTAAATATATTTTGGGAAAGTTCTCCGTCAGGATCCAAACAAAATAATCTTAAATTCATATTAATGTTATTTAAAGTTGAATAAAAATGCTTAACTTTTTTTACATCAAAACAAAAATAATAAAGGCGGAATGCTGAAATTATATAGATGTTACCTATTGTATCTTGGGAAATTTTTTCTAAAATAGACCTGAATTCACGCGAGATTTTACCCAGCAAGGAAATTAATAAAGCTATCCATTCTAGTTTATTCAAACCAAAAATCGTTTTGATATATTCTATTCCCAAGAAATCTTTTGTCTGTTTGGCTCTTTCTTCGGCAAGGTCAAGATTTTTCTTGAATATTTCTAAAAAATATTTGCTTTTTTCTAACAATGAATCTTTTTCAAAGTTATTCTTGGCCGATGAAACGCTGATTAGGTATCCTTGAGCGAGAGCTCGGATGTTTAAAAAAAGAAAATCAAGATATTCAGAATAATCTTTATAACCCAGCATTAAGCAATCCTTTAATAAATTACTGCAGCACCGACTAACGGTAAAGAAACGGAATTAAAGCCGTTTAGATTTGCGAACTCTGCTAAAGGTACGTAAGTTGCACCCATAAAACTTAACACCGGAACAGAAAAATCAAATTCCTTATCTTTGCTATAAGATTTGGTTTGTCCTTTTTCTATTTCAATTATATAACTATCCAACTTAATAACTACCGTTGCGTTATTTTCCATGTACTCAATTTCAGCCGCTTCAGCTGAACTTAATAAATAAAAGTCTTCGAGCACGATTAAAATAACACCGTTATATAAAATCGGCGGACTTTTCAAAATTAAAGAATCTTTAATAGAAATGACCCTTTCAAGTAAGCCATCTCCAGTGTTTTTACCGGAAGAGGCAAAAAATTTGGAACCATCTCTTAGTTTTTTGTATTCATCTTCATCATATTTTTCTTTAATTTCATCTTTAAAAATTTCTAAATCAGATTCAAAAATGTTTTTTAAATTAGTCTCTACATTTTTATTAGCAAAAAGATCCATGTCGTATAATTTTTGAAGTACAACAAAATCCGCAATAGCAGTGCGCTTACTTATGCTTATTTCCATTTCGGAAAGAATTTTATACGTTGGAAAAAAAAAGTTATCTTCTAAATTTTCTAATTTGCTACGTGGGACTAAGCTTACCATTTCTATTGCATTTTTGGAAAGGAGTTCTGTTGTCAGATCTATGTAATCTTCATCGTCTTGAGAAGATTCGCTTTCATCTTCAAAAAAGTTTTGGGCATACGCACTTCTGAAAATATTAACAAAAGGGAGTCTATTATGCTGATTAATAGAAAGAAACTGAAAAAGCAGTGCAGCCGTAACAGGGAAAAGTACAGCCACCCTTTTAAGAGTGCCTTCCCAATTAATTCTTTTAATTCTTTTTATTAAATTCACTAAAAGAACCACCATAAGTTAATGTTTGACTCAACCATGATACAACTTTTTTGGAGGATTGCAAGATATAAAATAACAAAATTCAAGATTTATTATTTAAATTTTATTTATTTAAACGGATCAGAATGTTCAACTTACCCTTAATTAAGGAAATATGCAACAAGGATTTATATTTTGAGCTTACATACCAAATTATGAATTATTTCAAAACTGTGAACTTTAGGTCTATCTTTTTTCGACATCAGGTTTAGATGAGAAAACACCGTATCTAACATTTTCTATAATTTTTATAATTTTTTTTATTTCAGCTTCCTTCAAAATTATATAAGCGAGGATCATAACTTCAGTAGATCTAGAAAATTTCATGCACCACTTGGCCCAGTCCAATCTAATCAGACTTGGGATTTCGTCAAATCGTTCAACGCCTTTCTTTATTAGTTTAGCAACCCATTTAATCTTTTTAGCGCATTCAACCAATGAATCTATATCCTTGGACGTAATAAGTTCGTTTAATTTTCTTAGAGTCAAATTTCCATCTGGCAGCAACAACGAGCGAATATATTCATCATCGGAATTAAAATATTTACGAAGCCGAAATATTTTTACAAAGTTGGATGTATCTATATATGACCTAAAAGAATTTAGAAAAATAGTTTTCTCTTTTTTATCAAAATATTTTTTAGAAATTCTTAGCAAAACTTCTTCCAAATGCCTATGAAGAGCAACTCCGATTTTGTTTAAATCCAGTTCTCCTTCTGAATTAATTATAGGTTCCAAAATTTTAAGATAATCGGAACGTTGGATTAATTTCAAAAAATCACTGCGGGTAATTACGCTATTAAGGGATTTAAAATCAATTTTTGTATTTTTTTCTATAAATGTGGGAACCTTTGAAACAAAATCTTTTGCGATATTAGCCTTTAAAAAAACTAAAAATATTCCTATATTGTATATCTCAAATTTAGTCAAAACATATTTATAAAAATGTTCTCCCAACGAAGCATCGTAATGAGATAAAACATCCAGATCCTGGAATAATTTTTCTCGCAATAATAATTCCAGAGTTTCACGATGAATTTCCTTACCCACCAATGAAGAAAACACAGGAGAATAATCTGTTTTATTAAGATGTTCAATAACTTCATTCAAGTTTTTGGATAACGATAGCCGAAAAAGCTGATTTTCTCTTAATCTTCTAGAATACATCGCCTTAACTCGAACAAATACTGCATTCGAAACATAAGAAATCATATCCTCGCCACCAAAAACTTATTTCGTAACAAATCATAATGCTTCAAGTTTTTACATTCTCGATTACTTCAAAATTAGAAGAGCGCAACAACCTGTTAAGCACTGCAAGACCGATTCCAGATCTATCAGGCATGCGGGAATAAGCAATTTCGACTCCTAATGTATCCAATTTTCTCAAAGAATGAAAAAGTTTTTCAGATTGTTCCTTCGAGTTGTTTAGGCTTCCGAAAGCGATAGATGGAACTTTTAAGAAAGGTAAATCTTCATTAAAGCAAAGTGCAGCGCAATTTGGGCCATGGGAATTTAAAAAAGAAACGTATTCCTTTTGAGATCCATTAAAAATAACGACTTTTGTCTTGGGGGAATAGTGTTTATACTTCATGCCTGGAGATTTTACCTCAGCGCCGGAGGGTATGCAAGAATTTATGGAACTGTCAATATTTATTTTACCAATTAGACCTTCTATTTCTTCCGGAGTCACAAAACCTGGACGCAAGAGTAAAGGAAATTCGCCGCTCAAATCAATAATGCTCGATTCAATGCCTACAGAGCAACTTCCTGCATCTAGAACAGCCTCTATGCGTCCGTTCAAATCTTGGAGTACATGCCCGGCGGAAGTCGGGCTTGGACTTCCTGAAAGGTTAGCTGAAGGTGCGGCTAAAGGTACGTCAGATTTCGAAATTATTTCACGAGCCACTGCTAACGATGGCATCCTAATTGCTACGCAGTTTGAACCTGCGGTTACTATGTCTGGGATTAAATTATTTTTTTCAAAAATGATAGTAAGAGGACCAGGCCAAAAATTTTCAATTAAGATTCTTGCCTTTTCGGGAACTTTTATAACTAATGCTTGCAGATCCTCTTTTCTTGCGATGTGAATTATAAGCGGGTTATCTTGAGGTCTACCTTTTGCCAGAAATATTTTTTTTACAGCTTTTTCATCTAACGCACTGGCGGCGAGTCCGTATACAGTTTCGGTGGGAATCGCAACAAGCTTACCTTTTCGTAAAAGTCTTGCGGCAATATCGGTTTCATTAGGAGTAAGAATTTGAGTCCGCATTAAAAATTCGCCTCCGGAACTTTGTTTGAGAAATTTTATCTTGGCGGCAGCAGCTATGGAATTCTATTTTTAATTGCCCGTCAAAAAGATTAATTTAGTCATATTTTACAATAGAGACTACTCTTAAAATTGTCTTTGGAAGAGCTTATCTGCATTAGCTAGTAACATGTATCTTGACCGGTATAATTATAATCATTTTCAAAAGCCCTCTAACTGCTTACTAGAATAACGATCTTCGCACCATATCTAACAGAATCTCCGGGGCTGAAATCGTTATAACCAATTACGGTATTTTCTGGAAATTCGCTGTCAAGAATACGTTTCTCAACGGGAAATAGTTTCAAGTTGGAAAGCAAAGAGGAGGCTTCAGCAAGAGAAAGTCCAGAAATTTCAGGTAAGATTTTTGTTTCTTTCCCTTTGCTTACATTGACAGCGACCGTAAATCCAGGCAAAACAGCCTGTCCACCCCCCGGAGTTTGAGAAATTATGCAACCGTCAGGGATTGTATCATCAAATTCGTATGAAAGAACTTCGATATTGTAATTTTTAGCCTCATTTTTTACCAAATCCAGGCTTTTCCCCACTATATCAGGGACTCTAACTTTAACAAGTTCTGCAGATTTTGAAGCTGAAACTTCCGTATCATCACGAAATTTCGAAATCTTAACTTTGTTTGAGTAAATATAGTAACCAATCAAAATAGCCGCAACGACCAGAAACGATACGGAAATAGATAAAATAATTCGGAATTTATTTTTATTTTTATCAGCCCACACTATGGACGTTCCCCCGCCTCATTTATAGATATTTTGTCACTGTATAAGTCCTCTGCGAGTTTCCATAATAAATATCTTAAGTTTCATGTGTGATTTTACCACAACTGCTTAAAAAAATCAATAAATTACAATTGCCGTCAGTGCACTGAAGTATACGAATAAAAAAGAGGAAAAACTAATCATGATGTGATTAGAATGAACAAACGTCAAAGATGTGAAAGCGAATTGTATTGGAACCGCGGATTTTCAAGGCTCGAGAAAGAAAGATATAAGTGCAAAAAATGCAACTATACCTATACAATCGGAAGAATTTGGAAATATTCAGACGCACAAAAGAAAGAAGCGCTCAGGTATCACAACGAAATGATCTCGTTCAGAGTAATTGAAAGATTGCCGCATATCGGCCATAACTCGGTGATTCGTTGGGTCAGCGCGGATTTTCTTAACGTGTTTTCCCGGCTGTCTACGACGTTTTTGCAGCCCGAATAAGGGCTCCAAGGCTGCTCATGTGGGTGGAGTTTTGGCGCGGAAGAACTAAGCGCAACGGAATGACCTAGCCGTTGTGGAGGCCGAGCCACCCACTGGCGGCGAAGCATATACAGACCATTGCAATATCCCAACATTTTTCCAGAGAATTATTTTTATAAATCTTTTCAGCTTCTTTGGAAATTAAGCTATATCGTTCTTTTCCGGTTTCTTCATTGATGAGTAATTTTGTATAATACTTTATATCCACCATGATTTGACCCTTTTTTATAAATTATTCCATTGTATTATTTATGTCAATAACTTTTTATATAATTTTCCAACCAATTCAACGGGCATTTCGCATAACTTATACATAGACGCAAGTTTTCTATATGAAAATGCGCAATGGCAATCGCCATGTTTACAAGGGATTAAAGGGATTTTCTATATTTTTTTGCGCAATGCATTTCGCCTCTTTTTTATATAAAAACGCAATTTCCCGCTGCATCGCTCTGCCGCACAACCACATCACCCATGCGTTGCACCGATCTGTATTTTTTTGATTTATAGATTGTCCAACGGGCTTTTTATTTTTTCCAAATTCTTCTACGCCATTTTGTCGTTCAAGTCGCGGCGCGGCGCGCCGTGTCCCACTGAATTATTATCCTGCGCGCCGCTTCGTCTTTGCTTACGTATCTTAATGCACTCGTCGCCACTTGTAATCCCTCCTTGCTTATCGCAAGGCATTAACCTTTTCAACCGTAAGACCCGTAATCGACGCAACAAAATTGATATCTGCACCCACTTTCACGGCCTCTCTAGCTACTTCCGCTTCGCCCCTGGCTTCGCCCCTGGCTTCGCCCCTGGCTTCGCCCCTGGCTTCGCCCCTGGCTTCGCCCCTGGCTTCGCCCCTGGCTTCGCCCCTGGCTTCGCCCCTGGCTTCGCCCC
>JAISNY010000038.1 GCA_031275995.1 Oscillospiraceae bacterium
GATTTTTAAATTCAAAAACTTCAGAGAAATCACAATATTTAATGATTAAAAAAACAAAATAAATAAAAATAAAACAAATAAAACAAATAAAACAAATAAAACAAATAAAACAAATAAAATAAATAAAATAAATAAAATAAATAAAATAAATTTTCAGCCAAAAATTGGCTGATTTTTTTATCAGAAATATGGCTTGTATTTGTTTTAAAGTGTGATAGACTAATTTTGAGATTTAGTAAATTATCAAATGTTAAAAATTCACTTAAGAAATACTGAAAATTTACTAAATTTTGCGAACCTTGACAACTGAATAAAATTTTAAAGTAAGGCGAATATTGAATCGGTAATGATTTAATATTTTAAAATTAGTTTGATGTTTATTTTAAAAAATGTTAATTTGTCGATTTTGATTAAATTTAACAGAAACTAAATAAATCAGATAGCTAATTAACAAATTAGTAATTAATTTTAAATATTCAAAAACTCTGTTTTATTAAAACTATGATTTTTTGAGATTAAAATTATTTTATGAGCTTTAACATTGAGTTTTATTTCAGTGAAAGCGTTCCCAAAATACATTCTAATCACCTCGTGATTAGTTTTTACTCTTTTGTATACTTCAGTGCACTGCCCTATTTAAAACCTAAGTTGAAAAATTTAACGTTTTGTATTATAAATCCATGGTTTTATATTTTTTGAAGGTGATTTTTTGAAGTTTTTACTTGACGCGTTTGGAGGGGATAATTCTCCTGACGAAGTTTTGAAGGGCGCTCTGATGGTGATGGAAGACTTGGGTTTTGAAGTGGCTTTAGTTGGCAATAAGGAAAAAATATTGGAATCTGCTGATCGTATCGGAGTAACGGCTAAAAAATTTGAGATTATAAATGCAGCTGACAATATTTCGATGTCGGAATCTCCAATCGAGATAACTCGTTCGAAAAAAGAAAGTTCAATGGCGGTTGGGCTTAGGTCTTTATCGCAGGGGCGTGGTGATGCGTTCATTTCTGCGGGGAACAGCGGCGCCCTACTTGTTGGTACTACTCTAACTGTTAGGCGTGCGAAAGGTGTTAAAAGAATTGCTTTTTCACCTATACTTCCTGCGGAAGACAAAGTATTTATGCTGATCGACGGTGGCGCAAACGCAGAATGTAGCGCAGATATGCTCTGTCAATTTGGAGTTCTGGGTTCTATCTACATGGAAGACGTTTTAAAGATCAACAAGCCGCGCGTAGGTCTTTTGAATATAGGCTCCGAACGGAACAAAGGCGATGAATTAAGGCATCAGGCTTTTGAGCTGTTAAGTGATGTTCCTATTAATTTTATTGGCAATATAGAAGCACGAGATTTGCTATTCGGGGCAGCGGACGTAGTAGTTACAGATGGCTTTACCGGTAATGTTGTTCTCAAATTGTTTGAAGGTGCCGTTTCGTCGTTAATGGGGAAGATTAAGTCAGTTTTCAAGAAGAATTTCAAAACTAAGTTAGGCGCAATTATGATCAAACGTGAATTTGAATCGATGAAAAAGCAGCTTGATTACAACGAATGTGGTGCCGCGCCTCTGTTAGGCTCTTTACGTCCTGTTTTCAAGGTGCACGGCAATGCCGGTGCAAAGGTTTTTAAAAATGCAGTAATTCTGGCCGATTCTTACATAAAAAGCGACGCAGGTTCAATCATGGCAGCACGCTGCGCCGAGATTTCCAGAAAAACTGCTGTAGTTTAGTTATTATATGTGGTCTATTAACGCCAACGTAAAGATTTTTGAAGGCTTGAATCCTGGCCGATTCTTATAGAGCGTGTTGCATCAAGATTTCCAGAAGAACTACGGTAGTGTTTGATTTATAAAACGCTTCAATTTAGTGAGAGGCGTTTTTTTATCTTTTTAAGCGTAATTTGCCCTGCAGTGAGCAAAAAAGTTCGCTTTCAGCCCTAATTATGAGGTGAGTATTTATGGGAAAGGGTTTGACAAAAAGGGAAAGAGCTTTTTGCTACTATTATGTTTCTACCGGAAATGCGCTAGAATCCGCTCGGTTGTCTGGTTTTGGTAAAAAAACAGTTGAAAAATGTGCTGAAATTTTGGGTAAAGAGACCGTTTCTTCAGAGCTTGAAAGGCTTTTCGAGAAAAAGAAAAAATACCTTCGGAAAATTGCAAGCATAGGTTATGAACGGCTCGCATTTGGAGGAATTTCAGATTGTTTACGCTTGATTTGTAGTGAAAATTTGGAATCTTTAAATCTTGAAAATATGGATTTGTTTTGTGTTTCAGAAATTAAAAAATCCAAAGACGGCGCTATGGAAATAAAATTTTTCGACAGGATAAAGGCGCTTGAAAAACTTGAAAATATTAATTTAGAGTGTGGAATTAATCCTGTTTACAAGGCCCTTGAGCAAAGTTTGAAGTTAAATTGTGAATCGCTTCCACCAGGAAATAAAATTTATGGAACTTAAAAAATTTTCTTTAAAACAAATGCAAGTATTGAACTGGTGGATGCGCGAAACGGGGAAAAATTATGATGCTATTATTTGTGATGGCTCGATTAGGAGTGGAAAAACGTTTTGCATGGCGCTTTCTTTCATTTTGTGGTCTTTTTACAAGTTCAACGGAGAAGCATTTGGAATTTGCGGCAAAACAATCTGCTCACTACGACGTAATTTAATAATTTCTCTTTTATCGGTCCTTAGAAGCCTTGGGTTCCTCTGTAAAGAAAAATTAAATCAAAATTTTATCCAGATAAGCACAGGTAGCCGTGAAAATATTTTTTACTTATTCGGAGGAAAAGATGAATCTTCAGCTTCGTTTATTCAAGGAATTACTCTCGCAGGGGTGTTGTTCGATGAAACTACTCTTATGCCTAAGTCTTTTGTCGAACAAGCTCTAGCACGATGTTCGGTCCCAGGCTCAAAATTCTGGTTTAATTGCAATCCAGAAAGTCCCTTGCATTGGTTTTACAGGGAATGGATTTTAAAAAAAGAATCTCTTAAAGTTTTTTATTTAAGATTTACGCTTAATGATAATCCTTCACTTAATTCTGAGATCATTCGTAGGTATGAACGACTATATAGTGGAGTTTTTTATCAGAGATTCGTTCTTGGTTTGTGGGTTGCGAACCAAGGGTTAGTTTACCCTTTCATGAACGGAGATAAAGCGTTTTGTAAGGCCCCTCCGGAAGAAAATTTTGTTCAGTATATGCTTTCTTGTGATTATGGCATTGTGAATCCATTTTCATGCGGCTTATGGGCTAAATCAAGGGATATTTGGTACAGAATTGATGAATATTATTATGATTCAAAAACTCAAGGTTCAGTTCGCACCGACGACGAACACTGTTCCGCAATTGAAAATCTCGTTAATGGCAGAGATGTTGACTGTATCATAATCGACCCTTCCGCGGCAAGCTTTGTAGCTTTGCTAAATCAAAAAGGAAAATTTCGAGTTGTTCCCGCTAAAAACAAGATTTCTTCAGGTATTGCTGCTACCGTATCGGGGTTAAAGAACGGAAAATTTAAAATTTGTGAAAATTGCAAAAATTCTGTCATTGAATTTTCTCTTTACAGATGGAACGAACACTACGAAGGGATTTTTCCTGTTAAAGAAAACGACCACGCCATGGACGACATCAGATATTTTATCTCTACCGTTAATTTATGCGAATAGTCATATTGTTTCGCGTTTGCGGCCAACAGATTTTAAGTTAAAGGAGGAAAAAGTTTGAATTTTTTTAAATCCAAGAAGAAAGAAGAAAATTATTTTGTTCAAACTGCGCCATCCAAGAAGATTACTCATCCGCTTGAAGAATTTTGTAACTTTCCCGAAAGATTGGGGGTGGAATTCGGACTTTATCTTGCGATGAAAGAATCAGTTCCTGTAATTGATGCCGCTATTTCAAAAGTTACCCGTCTTGTAGGTGGTTTTAAAATTGAATGCGACGATGAAAATACTCAAAGAGATTTAAACAGTTTTTTAGAAAAAATAAAGGTTAATTCTTGTAGCGTTGGGGCTGAAAGTTTTATCAGGACGTATATGAACCAGATGCTTACTTACGGTACCGCCGCAGGAGAAATAGTTCTTAATTCTTATGGAAGCGGTATTGAAGCGCTTTATAACGCGCCGCTCCAAAATCTGGTTCTTAAGGTTGAATCCGACGTTTTAAAACTTTCGATTTACAAAAAGAGCAATAGTGAACTCACTCCTGTAAGGTTTCCTGAATTAGTCATGATTTCGGCTCTTAACCCCGAACCAGGGAAAGTTTACGGTAATTCAATCATGAAAGGGTTGCCTTTTTTCAGCGGGATTTTGTTAAAAATTTTTAACAGTATAGGAATTAATTGGGAGCGAATTGGTAACGCAAGATTTATCGTCACTTACAAGCCACCCGCGAATACTGAAATTAACGTTAAAGAAAGAGCAGCCCAAATTGCTCGAGAATGGAGCCGCGTTATGAAAAATGAAAGCCCCAGTGATTTTGTTGTAGTAGGTGATGTTGAAATTAAAGTTATAGGTGCAGATAACCAGATTTTAGATAGCAAAGTTCCCGTCAGACAGATTCTTGAACAAATTTTGACTAAACTTTCGGTTCCTCCATTTCTTCTTGGCCTTTCGTGGTCTGCTACAGAAACTATGTCTACACAGCAAGCCGATATCCTAATAAGCGAACTCGATTCTTACCGTCGAATTCTTACTCCGGTCATTTCAAAAATTTGCAAAACGTGGCTGCTTTTTAAGGGTTGCAACACCGAACACAAAGTTAAATGGGAGTTCATTAACTTAAAGGACGAATTACGAGGAGCGAACGCACGGTTAATTAGTGCAAAAGCGGAAGAAATTGTTCAAAAAATTGAAACTAAAAATAAAAATTTTAGGGAGGATGTTTAATTATGAAAGAAGGGTTTGTAATTTCAGAAAATCCTACCGTAAGCGAAAATGAACTTGAACTTATAAATAAATTCACAAGGCGTTTTATAAAGGAAAATGAAGTCTATGTTTTTTCGGTAGTCCTTTGCGACAATGATATAGATAGAGAATTTGAATGTTTTACTGATGAATCTCTTGAAAAACTTTCAAATCTTTTTGTTGGTAAAACAGGGATTATGGATCATGAAGCTAAAAGTGAAAAGCAGGCTGCAAGGATTTTTTCCTGCACAATAGAACATGTGAAAGAAAGAAAAAATGCCCTTGGAAAAAATTACCTCAGGCTAGTTGCAAGAGCTTATATCCCGCGCTCAAAGGCTAATGAAGAAATAATTTTGGCAATTGATTCTGGGATAAAAAAAGAAGTCAGTATAAGATGTTCAATTTCAGAATTTACCTGTTCGATTTGCGGGGCGGATATTCGTTCTTGCAGTCATATCAAAGGACGTAAATATAAAAATTTGTTATGTCACACAATTTTACAAAACCCAATCGATGCTTACGAATGGTCTTTTGTCGCTATTCCGGCGCAAAGAGAGGCTGGTGTTATCAAGGCATTTGACGAAGCTGCGAAAGGAGGTGATGAACTGGAAAATTCAATAAAGAGTTTTTTAAGTGGCGGATTCGCAAAAACTTCAAAAATTGCCAAGCACCTTGAAATTAGCGCAGATTCATTTGGAAACTCGCAGGAATTTGAAATTTTCAAGAAAATTGCCGTCCTCAAAGAAGAAGCGCTTATCGGAAGAGTCTATTTGGATGAAATTAAGAGCGAAATATCCAAACTTTTTGCGATGGTCGAGCCTGAAAGCAACGGTGTGTTTGTTAAAAAGGTGATTGAAAATTTTGATTTTCAAGGCTTAAAAGCCTTCAAAGAAGATTTGAAGATCAAAGCGAAAAAACTTTTTCCAAGCGGACCTCAGCTCTTTTGTGAAGAAAATAAAAATTCTGGCGAATATTCGGAATTTAAAATCTAAGGAGGATTATCAATGGCGTATGATAAAATAAAATTAGAAAAGGGAATGTACGGAGTTAGCAAAAAATCTTTTACTGAAGTGCTTGAAGATTTAGACCCTTCAAAAAATTATCGAGGGACTGAACTTGAAAATCTTGACGCTTATCAACGTCAGCTTAAACGATTCGATATAAAGGTCAGCGGAAATGGGTGCGATAACGTTGAGAAATTTTTTACAGCTTCAGATTCTGCGGTACTGTTCCCGGAGTTTATTGCCAGGGCTGTAAAGCAGGGACTCACTGCACATGATAACGCTCTTTCTTCCATGTTAACTGTAAAAACAATTATAGATGGAATAGATTACAGGGCGCTAAATTCTCCTGTTATTTCAAGTTCTCTCAGTCCTGTGAGTGAGACCTCCGCGTTGCCTTCAGTTTCCGTAACTACAAACAATACTCTTGTTGCTTTAAAGAAACATGGGCGTGTACTTTCTTCTTCATACGAGGCGCTAAGATCTCAGAATTTAGAACTTTTCGCACTTATATTGCGTAAAATTGGCTCCTACATAGCGATGGAGCAATTAAACGATGCAGTTTCAATTCTTAGTTCTGCAACTACACTTTCTTTTCAATATGAGCCACCGTTGGATTATTCAGATCTACTGCGACTTTGGAATGTAATGTTTCCTTTTAAGCTCGGTGCAATAATAGCTTCAAGCGCGACTATTTTACAAATTCTTTCGCTTCCTGAGATGAAAGATGCTACTGCAGGTTTGGATTTTCAAGCGACAGGCAAGATGGTAACTCCATTCGGAGCGAGTCTTGTTAAATCAGATTTTCTTGACGTAGGTACCATTTTAGGAGTTGATAGAGAATTTTCTTTACAAATGATTCAATCGGGCGGCATTAAAGTTGATCATGACAAGGTTATAGATCAGCAGCTCGAAAAAGCCGCTGTTAGCGTTACAGCAGGATTTTCAAATATATTTGTAAATTCCGTCAAAAAGATGGTGGCAGAGAGTTAAAGATATTTAATACTTGCTGGGCGCTCCTTAACAAAAATTGTGGGGAGCGTCGCCGGGTTTTTTTACAAATTATTACTCAAAATGTATGCTGTCGTGAATTTATCATTGAATTCGGAGGCGATTTTTTGGAGCTTAAAAGCGTTATGGTTAGATTTGCTATAATTTCTGGTTTACCAGATGAGCAAGTTAACAAATGGATAGATATTTGTGAAGATGCGATATCTGAGATAAAAACACATCTAAAACCAGGGATAGATGAAAAAGAAAATGAAAATCGGTTGTGCGCTGCCGCGGCATCGTTAAGCTTTTATAGATACATACTTTTTTTAGCAGCAAGAGAAGGCGTTGATTCTTTTTCAATTGGAGAGTTCAGTGTCAGAAGCAATAAAAGAACGAGTGTCGAAGCAGCACACCGAATTTGGCTTGAAGCAAAAGCTGCGGTATCTGAAATTTTAACGAATGATGATTTTTCATTTAAAGGAGTGTGAAATTATTTGAGTTTCATTTATTCGTTAGTAAAACTATTAAATTTTTGTAGATTTATCTTTCGAACTGCGAACCAGATCTATATACCCGTTAGCATCCATCTTTTCAAAACGCATCAAAAGAAAAGATTAGCTGAGATTTTTACAATTATGCATGGTTCCCAAGTTAGTATGGATTATAAGCTTCAAATAATAGAAATTATTTGCGGTTATGTTAAACATATTGAAAAATTATCACAAAAATTGCCTATATTGATATAAAAATTTACACAACTGACATCTAGAAATCGTACAACTTGATTTGATCATGCGAAACTAGCGCACACTCACACAATTGAGCGAATAGATACTTTTAAGATACTACCGCGCAAGATTTTTAAGAAAAATATTGTTGGTTTAAAAGTTTGGAGACGATTTCTAACTCAGTTTTGTTATTTTTGAAATAACAAACAATTTAAATTTTATACATTTAACAAAAAGGTTCTTCTAAACCCACTATAATTATTTTAAACTAAGTTTTCTCTACGCAGACTGGTTATTTTTATCCAAAAGTAAAAATTTCCTTTTTTTGGTAAAATAGGTACAATCTCAAAATGACTTCTAAATTTTGAAAAGACAAAAAAGGAAGCGATAAGTTTTGGAATCAAAAAAAAATGTTTTAAAATTTTTAGTGACAAGAGTACTGCCGTTATCAATTTCTGTCGGAATTCTTATCTATTTTTGTGTTTCTGGACATAATTTAGAAACTCTTATAAAGGTGTTCCCAAAACTCAATATTTTTTATTTGCTACTCGCGATTGTTGCAATGTTTGGATATTGGGTTTTCGATAGTTTAGTATTCAAAGAACTCCTTGAAAAAGGAACATTTTCATCGTTTTTTGGTTATTTTAAACTAACAATGATAGGACAATATTACAACTCTATCACACCATTTAATTCAGGAGGGCAGCCAGCTCAAGTGTTAGCGCTTTCAAAAAAAAATATCTCGGCCGGAAAATCTATTTCAAAACTTTCACAAAAATTCTTTATATTTCAATTATGCACAATATTTCTTTCTTCTCTCTCTATAATATTCTATTCAGATACCTTTAAACGAAAAATTGTAGGGTTCACGTTTTTTTCAACATTGGGGCTAATAGTTCAAATTTCTAGCATGTTATTAATAATTTTATTATACATTTTAAAAAACAAGATGATACACGTTATCTTTTTTATGTGCAATCTTCTAAAAAAACTTAAAATAATAAAGAATTCTGAAAAATTAAAAGATAAAATAGTCGGTCAGTTAACTTTTTTGATGGAAAATAATTTTTCGATAAACTGTGGAGTTCTAGTATATGTCTACTCGTTTTTGCAAAATATTTGTATTAATTCCATTCCATTTTTTGTAGCCAAAGCTTTCGGATGCCCGGGATTTCCATTTTTAAAAATGATTTCGGCTCAAATTTTTATCACACTAATTTCTTCAATCAATCCACTTCCCGGTGCCGCAGGAAGTACAGAAAATGGATTTATAAAAATTCTTTCTGATTTCTTTATAAAAAGCAATATAGCCGCAGCTATGATTTTATTTCGTTTAATTAACTATTACCTAGTCATTGTTTTAGGATTTATAATTATGCAATTCACAAAAATCTCTTCTGATTAAAAATTTTTAGTTAAAATATACTTTTATATTGTCCTCCCGCTAGAGTGCAGATTTTGTATAATTTTTTAGCTTTCTAACTTGAGTTTACTAACTATTTTATCTGATAAATTCTTAAAAACTTCTTCAAATATTACATTTGTTGTATCATAAATGATAGAATCTTCAGCGGGAACCAACGGGGCTACTGCCCGAGTTGAATCGTTTTTATCGCGATTAATAATGGAGCTGAAAACAGTTTCATAATCGGTTTCAAACCCTTTGGAGCGTAAATCTTCAAAACGTCTTTTAGCTCGGACTTCCGGGGAAGCTGTTAAAAAAATTTTTATGTTTGCGTTTGGTAAAACAACAGTTCCTATGTCGCGGCCATCCATAATTACGTCGTTATTTTTAGCAATATCACGTTGAGTTTTTAGCAAAAAATTTCTCGAACAAACAAAAGAAGAAACAATCGACGCTGCAAAAGAAACTTGATCTGAACGTATTTCATTTGTAACCTCATTTTTGCCAAGGAACATTCTTTGGATACCATCTTGAAGTTTAAATCTTATTCTAGAACTTTCTAAATTCTTGCAAACAATACTCTCATCTTTAAAATCAAGCTTGTTTATTAAAAAAAAGTATCCAAGAACTCGATAAAGTGCGCCAGTATCAAAATGAATAAATCTAAAAAATTTGGCAAGCTCAGCAGAAACCGCACTCTTACCAGCTCCTGCCGGCCCATCAATTGCTATCGAAATCTTATCTCGCTTCAAACCCTAGCACACCCAATTTTTATAATTTTCTAAAAACAACACACCTCTAACACAAATATTCCCTATCAATTTACCAAAGAACAAACCTGATTAAAATAATCATTGACCTTACACCCATTTTTTACATTTTATCTCATCTAAAGCAAGAGAAACAAACTCCTCGACAGTCATTAAACCTAAATCTCCTTGTGTTCTGTGACGCACCGAAATTTTTCCAGATTCCAACTCACGTTTACCTAAAATCAACATATATGGAATCTTTTGTTCTATTGCCGAACGAATTTTATATTCAAGCTTTTCATTACGTAAATCAACCTGAGAGCGAATAATCCCAAAATCTTTCAAACTTTTTTCTAAAGCACTAGCCCCAGCAATGACCTCTTTACCCAGAGGTAAAATCCTAACTTGCTCAGGAGCCAACCATAAAGGCATAGCACCACAATATTTCTCAAGAAGCACCGCCAGCACACGCTCGTAACAACCGATCGAAGTTCTATGGATAACATACGGAAATTTCTTGGCCCCATCCTTGTCATCATAAAACATATCAAAACGCTTTGCTAATTGGAAATCTATCTGTATGGTAATAAGCGTATCTTCTTTTCCATAAACGTTTTTAAACTGTACATCTAACTTTGGACCGTAAAACGCTGCCTCACCGTCAGCTTGAGTATAGTCAATTCCTGCACTATCAATAATTTTTCGCATTTCATCTTGAACCTTTTCCCATTCTTCTTCGCTACCGATATACTTTTCTTTATTGTTTTTATCCCATTTAGAGAACCTATAAGAAATATCATTTTCAAAATCTAAAATTTTTAAACAAAATTTAACTAAATCTATACAAGCTTTGAATTCATCTTGAAGCTGCTCTGAAGTACAGGCAATATGACCTTCTGAAATAGTAAACTGACGCACGCGAATCAAACCATGCATTTCCCCACTTTGTTCATTACGAAAAAGCGTTGAAGTTTCATTAAAGCGCATTGGTAAATCACGATAACTTCGCTTTGAGTTAAGGTATGCCTGAAATTGGAACGGACAAGTCATAGGTCGCAATGCAAACATTTCTTCATCTTTGTTTTCGTTGCCTAAAATAAACATACTTTCACGATAATGGCTCCAATGTCCGGAAATTTTATAAAGATCATTCTTTGCTAAAAACGGAGTCTTTGTGAGCAAATATCCACGTTTTTCCTCTTCGTCCTCAACAAATCTCTGCAAAATTTGTACAACCCTTGCGCCTTTTGGCAACAAAATAGGCAAACCTTGACCAATATAATCTACGGTTGTAAAATACTCAAGTTTACGACCAATCTTGTTATGGTCACGCTCGTAATTTTCCTTAACCGTCAACAAATGAGCTTCAAGATCAGATTTTTTAGGGAACGAAACACCGTAAATTCTGACTAGCATTTTATTTTTCTGGTCGCCTTTCCAATAAGCTCCAGTAACTTTTGTAAGCGCAACAGCACCTATACACCCGGTAGACAGAACGTGAGGCCCTGCACAAAGATCTGTATACTCCCCTTGTGTGTAAAAATCAAGTTTGTTTTCTTCTTTAAAACGTTCGCTGATAAGATCCAACTTATAAATTTCGCCGCATTTTTTCATTAATTCAATTGCTTCTTCTTTTGTTTTTACCCTCTTATTTAATGGTAAATCTTCTTTTATAATTTTTTCCATTTCCGCTTGAATTTCTTCAAGCTTATCTTTTTCGAGCCCCTTGCCATTAAAATCAAAATCATAGTAAAAACCAGAATCAACGGCCGGACCTACACCAAGCTTGACGTATGGATAAAGCCGTTTAACCGCTTGAGCAAGAATGTGCGCGCTGCTATGCCAATAAACTTTCTTCCCTTCAGGAGAATCAAACGCAAAAAAATCAACTTCACAAGAATTTACTATTTGGGTCCTCAAATCTGACAAAACACCATTTATTTTACCCACACAAACATCTTTAATTCCTTTTTTTTCAGCAACTTGAGCCAACGTTGTTCCTTCGTTGACCTCAAAGTCCATGCCTTTAAAAATCACTCTCATCAAAAAAATCATCCCCTCGAAAATTTCTTAAAAACAGTCAATTGAACTATCTAACCTAGACAAATTACCGTCGAGCGCAACAAATAACAACAAAATTACTGAGAAAGACTACCTTGTTTACTGTATTCTGAATCCTTTGCAATTTGTAAACAAAAAAACAGAGCGTATAAAGAAATTAACAGGTAAGAAAGCGACATAGAGGTATCTGCACTAGCAAAAACAAACGAATTCTTAATCAGGAATGGTATGTAAGCAAGAGATGAAATTACAAAAGAAAGTGAAGAAAAAGTGAAAAGACGTTTTTTAACATTAATTTTTGTATCTTTTTTCACAAAAACCAAAGAGAAATAAACCAGGAAAATCAATATCGCACTTTGAGCCGCCATAGAATAAGGATCCGGAGTCGTAGCCAGAACTAAAGAAAAAGTAAGAGAAATCAAAAAATACACCGATGGTAAGAACACAAACAACCTAAAAAAACTAAACTTCTTAAACAAATTTTCTCTTTTAAAGTGGGAATAAGAAACAATAGCAAAAACAACAGCAACAAAAATAGAAATTACAGACATTATCTTATAACTGACGTTCAAACCCTCGACCGGTATTGAGACAGAAAAAGTATAAGAATTCCACAAAAATAAAGAAGCAATTAAAAAACCAAAACAACCTAAACCTGTATTCAAACTTGGAACAATATCGCCTTTTGTTTTTATTCTTGTACCGCAGACAATGGTGGACATCAACGCTATCAAACAAAGAAAAGCAAACCAATAAGATCTATCAAAATGATTCACGCTTAATTCGCTGAAAATCTTCATTGGTACAAAAATACAAAAAAAAGATAACACAATCCAAAAAAAGCTTCTAACTTCCACAAAATCACCCTGAATCATTCTAAAAAAGTACAAAAAGTCTGTCAAACTCTTAATTTTTTTATTTTTTCCATTATCAAATTTGTTGTTTTACGAAGTTCCTTGGTTGAACCATCTTGTAATTCTAGATCTTCTGCAAAAACGGGATCTCCAATATAAATGAGTGTTTTTCTAAAAATTTTTATTAATTTCTTTCTTTTGGGTGTTATACAAACAGGAACTACGGGAACTTTTGTCTTAAAAGCAAGAACGGCCGCTCCAGAACGAGGTTTTAAAAATTCACCAGTGCGAGAACGCGTGCCTTCTATAAAAATACCCAAAATTTCACCTTTCTTAAGTATTTCTTCCGATCTCCCAATAATAGAACTCGCGGCGTTTCCTCTTTGAACAGGAATCATTCCCAATGTTTTCAAAAACAACCCAAAAAAACCACGAAAAAGCTCCTGCTTAGCAATAAACGCAATTTTACGCTTAATTATAACCATCAAAAAAAGTGCATCTAAATTCGAAATATGATTAGAACACAAAATAAAACCATCCTTGAGTTTTTTTATTTTTTCTTTTCCAACAACAGAAAACGGAAAAACTAATCTCAAAACCACGGAAAGAAAAAAACGAACAAAACTATACACTATAAACTCACATCTTCTTTTAATTTAATCAAAAAATAAACGCCTTGTTTTTCAACATTTTTTCGGTTTTAAACATTAACTTTTCAACATTTTAAATACCCAAAATTTTCGAATGTTTAATAATTTAAGTTTTAAACAAATAATTAACTTAATATATTTTTTAAAAACAAGTATACAAGAAACAAAAAAACATGTTTAAACTTTTCCACAGGGACTACTACTACTACTAAATATATATTATATATATTTGATATGCAAAACAAAAATCAATCAAGAAAGCAAAAACTTGATCAAACTAAAAAACAGGCTGGGAGGATGCAAATTTTGGCAAATTTTAGTGTTTTAGGTTCTGGACGCTGGGGCTCGTTAATTGCTTGGTATCTTAATAAGATTGGTCATCAAGTCACGCTATGGGGAAAAAAAGGTACAAAAGAAATAGAAAAATTATTAAAAGAACGTCGAAATAATGTTATTTCGTTTGAAAAATCAGTCGTAATTACATCTGATTTAGAACTTGCTATAAATTCTGAGTATTTAGTTATTTCAATTAATGCCCAAAATTTGCGCAGCTTCCTTAAAGATCTAACTGGAAACACCTTTAACGCCAAAGGCTTTTCAGAAATTTTAAAACAAAAAAAATTAATTCTATGCATGAAAGGTATAGAAGAAACATCTGGAAAAAGATTATCCGAAATTGTCCACAATTTTTTTCCGGAAAATAAATCTGTAGCTGTTTGGGTTGGCCCGGGTCATGTCGGTGATTTAATAAAAGGTATTCCAACATGCATGGTTGTTGATTCATTAAACGAAATTTACAAAAAAGAAATTGTAAACAAAGTTTCTAGCAATCTGATAAAATGCTATTATGGTAACGATCTAATTGGTAACGAGATTGGAGCAGCGGCAAAAAATGTACTTGGTATTTCCGCCGGGATCTTAGATGCATTGGAGATGGAATCTTTAAAAGGGCCACTTATGGCAAGGGGAGCTAAGGAAATCTCAAATTTAATTGAGGCTATGGGGGGAAAAAGAGAAACCGCTTACGGTTTATGCCATTTGGGCGACTTTCAAGCTACTCTTTTTTCGAAGCAAAGTAATAACAGAAAATATGGAGAATCTTTAGTTACGGGAGAAAAATTTTCTTTTGTAGCTGAAGGCGTTGGAACGTCTAAGGCAATAAATCTTATTTGTAATCAAAAAAATTTAAAAATGCCCATATGTAATAAAATTCATGAAATAATTACCAAAGGAACGGACCCAAAAAAATCCATTAAAGAATTATTTGACACAGCGCCTTGTATCGAGTAGGAGGAATTAAAAATTTTTTATCAAGCCGTTTTGTTTGAAGGAAAAGAAAATACGGCTCTCAAGGCTGTGATTGAATTTGCGTGCGAAACGATGGGAAAAGAACATTTTTATAAAATAAAGAAAGGTACCCATCCAGATTTGATTTTTTTACCAAAAATCTCTGAGAAAAAATCGATAGGTGTGGATGAAATCAGAGATTTACAAAAAAAGGCAATTTTTAAGCCAATTGAAGCCAACATGAAAATATATGTAATTAAAAAAGCATCAACATTAACAGAGCAAGCTCAAAACAGTCTTTTAAAGTTTTTAGAAGAACCTCCATCGAACGTGATTGTTTGTCTTGTTTGTGAAAATTCAAAAAATTTACTACCAACAATCCTTTCCAGAATTATAGTGTTAACAGGAAAAACTTCACTTCAAGTTTGTTCAAACAGTCGTCTTTCCGAGGTACCTATTAATCTTTGTTTAGCAATGATAGAAAAAAACAAGTTTGATGCAACAGCTGTTTTAACCCCTTTCCTAAAAAATCGTGATACATTAAGAAAAATTATAATCGAAGCGTGTTTTGAAATGGTAAAAAAATGTAAAGAAGAACCAAAATTCATTAATCTAGTATATATTTTAAAGGAAAGCTATATTTTAATAGAAAAAAACGTAAACATTAATCTTATTTCGTGTTTCATAACATGCAATTTGTAACTTTATTTACTATCAATTATGACTTGTTTTTTTCACAAAATATCAAGCTGTTTTTCTTGACATTTTTGGTTGTTAGGTTAAAATTACTCTGTATTTATAGCTCATTGGTGTGTAGGTGTTGTTTTGTGAAAAAAATGCTTGTTTCAGGTAAGTGTTCATTAAGTGGAAAAGTTGGAATAAGCGGGGCTAAGAATGCAGCGGTGGCTGTTTTGCCTGCTGTCATTCTTTCTGATGAAGTTTGCAGAATAGAAAACATCCCTGATATAAGCGACATAGAGGTCATTTGTAAAGCTTTAGAAAAGATGGGCGCGTCCGTGAGAACTTTAGGACTTAACACATTAGAAATTGATCCGCGTAGAATTTTTACTCATGTTGCTGATTTTGATTTCATGAGGCGTATAAGGGCTTCTTATTATTTCTTAGGTGCACTTCTTGGTAGATTTTCTGAAGTGGCGGTTTCTATGCCTGGCGGATGTGAGTTAGGACTTCGCCCGATCGATCAGCACATCAAGGGTTTTTGTGTTTTAGGAGCGAAATGTGAATTATCAGGCGGGTTGATAAGTTTTAGCTGTAAAAAGCTTGTAGGTGGAAATGTTTATTTCGATGTGGTTTCAGTTGGGGCAACTATCAATGTGATTTTAGCAGCGGCAAAAGCTGATGGTCGAACCGTTATAGAGAACGCGGCAAAGGAACCGCATGTGGTTGATGTTGCTAATTTTTTAAACAGTATGGGCGCCGATATAAGAGGTGCCGGTACGGATGTCATAAAGATCAACGGCGTAAAGCGATTAAGAGGTACTGTTTATTCTGTGATTCCAGATCAAATTGAGGCCGGAACATTTTTGGCGGCAGGTCTTGCTACAAAAGGTGATATAACAATCGAAAATGTTATTCCTAAACATCTTGAGGCAATTACTGCAAAACTTGAAGAAATCGGTGCTAAGGTTGATATATTTGATGATTCAATAAGATTATGTGTCCCCGGTGGTTTGCGGGCTTGTAACCTTAAAACCATGCCTTATCCAGGGTTCCCAACCGATATGCAACCTCAATTTGTTTCTCTCCTTATTGGAGCGCAAGGGACAAGCATAATAAGTGAATCTGTTTGGGAGAATCGCTTTAGGTATGTTTCTGAACTTTGCCGTATGGGCGCAGATATCAAAGTGGACGGTCGAGTTGCTATTATTAACGGTGAAAAAAAACTTAAAGGCTGCACTGTTAGAGCGTTTGATTTGCGTGCTGGTGCGGCTTTGATTATTGCTGCTCTTTCTGCTGAAGGTGAGACAACTATAGAAAATATTAATTATGTTGAGAGAGGATACGAAAATATCATTGATAAGTTTTCTTGTTTAGGTGCAAACATAAAATTTATAGAGTCTGTAGGAACGGAGAAAATAAAGGAACTTGCGGTAATTTAGAAATTATGTTTTGTCTATATTTTCTCTTAATAAGCGATTTTATTGATGGATTTTATGTATGTTATATAAACTTATAAAAAAACAATTGGAGTAAATTTTAAGTTTTGATGTTTTAGTAATTAAAACATTTAAGTTTAGGGGTGCGTTTTGGCAATAATCTGTCCTTTATTTAGTGGAAGTAATGGAAATTGTATTTATATAGGTGACAGCAAAACATCTTTTTTAATCGATATTGGCAGCAGTGCCCGCAAAGTTGAAAATTTTTTATTAAAGCATAACCTTGATCCTAACAATATATCGTCGATTTTTATAACTCACGAGCATCACGATCACGTTAGTGGGTTAAAAGTTTTTGTTAAAAAATATAACACTAAAGTTTATGCCTCAAGAGGGACTATAAATTTTTTGTTAAACAAAGGAATTTTAGATAAAGATAAATCAAATTATAAAATTATCTTTAATGAAATGGTTCTTGAACATGCTATTGTTTCGTGTTTCCCTACTTCGCACGATTGCGAAGAAGGTTTGGGTTATTGTGTTAAACTAAAATCTTCTGGTTTGAAGATTTCTATTTGTTCAGATCTAGGTGAATTTTCGGGAGAGGTTTTTAATTCTATAAAAGGTTCGGATGTTGTTTTTATTGAATCAAATTACGATATCGATATGTTAAAAAACGGTTCTTATCCTTACTATTTAAAAAAACGTATTCTTTCTTCAAAGGGGCACCTTTCTAATAAAGATTGTTCGGCAGTTTTGCCAAAACTCATAAGGAGCGGCACTACAAGGCTCGTACTTTCGCATCTTAGTGAGGAGAATAATACAGAAAAAATTGCTTATGAAACCGCTGTTGATTATTTGAGTGATTTTGGTATGATTGCTAATGTTGATTATATCCTTAATGTTGCTCCAAGGTTTAATTATGGTGAATTTAAGGTGGTACTTTAAAGCTTAATTTTAGGTTTTTATGAAAAATTTAGGTTTGAATTTTAAAGAAGAATTAATAGATGGTAATACAGCGGTAGCTCTGGTTTCCTATGCTTTTACTCAAGTTGCATTTGTTTATCCTATAACTCCCGCAACTGGGATGGCTGAATGTTTTGACAGGTTTTCTTTTTGTGGTAAAAAAAACATTTTTGATCAACCTGTTGTTGTAATTGAAGCGCAGTCGGAAATTGGAGCCGCTGGAATGCTTCACGGGGCATCAACAAGCGGTGCTTTGGCGACAACTTTTACATGTTCTCAAGGGTTGCTTTTAATGCTTCCAAATATTTATCGAATGGCTGCTGAATTCTTGCCTGTTGTCATTCATGTTGCTGCCAGAAGTGTTGCTAAACATTCGCTTTCAATTTTTTGTGAGCATACCGATGTTTATGCTTGCAGACAAACAGGTGCTGCAATTATATGTTCTTCAAATGTACAAGAAGCTTCAGATTTTGCGGTTGTTTCTCATTTGACTTCTATCTCTTGTAGTGCGGTTTTTATAAATTTTTTTGATGGTTTTTACACTTCACATGAAATAAGCAAAGTAAGAACGTGGGAATACAAAGTGCTTGGCTCTTTGTTAGATGAAGATTCTTTAAAGAAATTCAGAAATAATTCTTTAAATCCATCTAGAAAAATAATAAAAGGCACTAATCAAAACGACGACATCTTTTTTCAATGTTGTGAGGCAGGGAATTTAAAGTATAATGAAATTGCGAAAAAAGTATGCTCAAATATGGAAAAGATAAATAAAAAATTAGATACGAATTACTTACCGTTTAATTATTATGGTAATGAGTTTGCTGAAATCATCATTATAGCAATGGGTTCGATTTGTGGAGTTATAGAAGAAGTTGTTGATTTTTTAAATTTGCAACAAAAAAAGGTTGGTTATATTAAAGTAAATCTTTACAGACCTTTTGTTCCTGAATTTTTATATAAAGTTTTTCCTAAAACTGTTAAAATAGCTTCTGTTCTTGATCGAACAAAAGAACCAGGATCGGTTGGTGAGCCACTTTTTTTAGACGTTCTAGCATCTATGAATGAACTTAATTTGAAAAAAATAGAAATTTTTGGTGGTAGATTTGGTCTTGGTTCTAAAAATACCACTCCTAGTGATATTTTAGCTGTTTTTGAAAATATGTTTTCGAAAGTTCCTAAAAAAAGCTTTGTAATCGGGATAAACGATGATGTTACAAATCTTTCTTTAACCTCCTCAGAAATTATTAACACTGAACCTCAAGGTACCTTCAACTGCCAATTTTGGGGCCTTGGTTCAGACGGTTCTGTTAGCTCCGTTAAAAATATTACCAAAATTATCGGCGAAGATACAAGTTTTAATACTAAAGTTTATTTTCAATACGATTCAAAAAAATCAGGTGGTCTTACTGTTTCTCATTTACGTTTTGGTCACAAGAAAATAAAGTCACACTATTATATAGAAAAAAATGATTTTTTGGTTTGCCAGCATCTCGATTTTTTAAAGCGTTATGATTTAACAGAAAAATTTAAATTTAATTCTTTCTTTTTAGTTAATTCTTCTTATAATAAAACAGAAACTATAGAAAAAATTCCAGATAGGCTATTAGAATGTTTAATCGAAAATAATGTGGTTTTTTATTCATTAAATGCAGAAAAAATTGCTACAGATTTGGGTCTTGGTAGACGCATAAATACAGCCATGGCGGCAGCGTTTTTAAAGATTTGTGATGTTTTACCCTTTGGAAAAATGATTGATTCTTTTAAGCGTGCTATAAAAGTTTTTTATGCAGGAAAAGGTGAAAGAACAATAAATGCTAATTTTTTGGCAATAGAAAGAGCGCTTTTAGAATTGCAGGAAATTAGTAAAGAAGATTTAAAATTATCGTTAATTTCAAAAACAAAAAAATTTTTCAAACCTTTATCTTACAACGTTGTGGATTCAATAAATAAAAATGAAGGAAACAAATTACCTGTTTCAAGTTTTATTAGTTTTGTTGATGGTAGCTTTCCAAATGGTACAGCTTGTTTAAGTAAAAAAACTCCTTATGAATTACCTTTTTGGGTTCCTAAAAATTGTATTCAATGTGGTCTTTGTTCATTAGTTTGTCCCCATTCTGTTATTCGTGCTTCTTTGTTGAATGATTGTGAATTGGAAAATAATTTTGAAATAAAGACAAAAAAAGCTATTGGTTTAGAAAATCTAAATTTTAATATATCGGTTGCCGGAAATTATTGTACTGGTTGTGAGCTTTGTACAAAAATTTGTCCTGGTATCGCCGGCAAGAAAGCTTTATTTATGAAATCACCTATGGGTGACGAACAGAGTTTGTTTGATTCTGTTTTAGATTTATCCACAAAAGATGAAATTTTAAAAAAATTAAAACCAGAAACAGTTAAAGGACTTCAATTTAAGGAACCTTTGCTTGAATTTAGTGATGCGTGTGCTGGCTGCGGCCAAACTGCTTATGCTAGTCTTGCAACGCGTCTTTTTGGAGAAAGAATGTACATAGCTAACGCTACAGGTTGTTCTTCGATCTGGGGTGGAGCTGTTGGATCGATACCCTATAAATCTAGCAAAAACGGTTTTTCTCCAGCTTGGCAAAATTCTCTTTTTGAAGATAATGCTGAATTTGGGTTTGGAATGGTGGTAGCTCAAAAATCAATCAGGGAACAACTTCTTGGTTTAGTCAAGGCTTTGATGATCAAGACCAAACAGATTTCTTTAAGAAATGCTTGTTTAGATTATATAAAAACTTTTGATATCGGTTCAGAAAATTTTAAAATTACTAATAGATTAATTTTAGAATTAGAAAAAAATAAAATTATTGAATCTTTATATTTGAATGAATTTTATGAAGAAATTTTAGGGCAAAAAGAGTATTTATCTAAAAAATCTATTTGGGCATTCGGCGGAGATGGTTGGGCTTACGATATTGGTTTTTCTGGAATAGATCACGTTATGTCTTTAAATGAGGATATAAATATTTTGGTTTTTGATAATGAACTTTACTCAAATACCGGTGGGCAAGCTTCTAAAGCTACTTCAAAAGGCGCGCGTGCAGCATTTGCACTCGGTGGAAAGAAAGCGAAAAAGAAAAACTTAGCTTCTATGATGATGAATTATGATAATGTTTATATAGCAAGTGTTTGCTTGGAGGCTAATACTCAGCAGTGTGTTAGTGCTTTTGTAGAGGCTGAAAATTTTAGTGGTCCTTCTTTAATCATTGCCTATGCTCCTTGTGTTGAACATGGAATAAAAAAAGGTATATCAAATTCCATTGAGCAATCCAGAAATGCTGTAAAATGCGGTTATTGGCCACTCTTTAGGTTTAATTCAGAATTAGAGAAAAAATTAAAAATTGATAGCTCAATTATTGATTCAGATAGCGATGCTTTTTTTAAAAACGAACGTAGATTTTTAAATAAAGAATTATAACAGTCTTAAATAAATTGATTATGATTTTTTGATGTGTTGTAAATTTATAAAAATTGTAATTAGTTTTAGATTTCATTATTCAGCGCGTTTTGCCAGAAAAATAGGTCAAAAGTCTTGAAATGATTCTTAACCCTATTTTGCTGTTTATGAACAAATGCACCTATTTTTAGCAATCCCCTAAAAACAATTAACGTTTCCGCAAAAACCTTAACACTTTAAAAAATATCAAAACTACTAGCCAGATGTTTAATATTAAACTTAATTCAAAATTAATGTTAGTTTTTTCGTCTAAAAAATATGGAGAAACACTAATGCTCATGATCTGTGTATTATTAAATTTAGAAATAAGTAAACCAAGCCCTAAAAGAATAGGATATAAAACGCCGAAAGAAACAGCTCTATCTGCAGAACCAGAGTAACCCATCTGGATGTTTAAAAAAAACTTTTTTATTCTTATTTTTTTTATAATTTCATAAATTAGCGTTAATGATTTTTTTACAAAATGAACAGAAAAAAGACTTGGAAAACTTTTTCCCGGTTTTGCGCCAAGTTTAGAACCGCCATGTCTTCTTTGTTTACTTTTATTTTTTCCTTTAAGGTTGATTTTAAAACAATAAAAATAAATCTTAAATTCCGATTCGTTGTAGCACAATCTCAAATTGATTGGAAGAAACAAAATTAGAAAAAATATAGCTATAATATAAAAACAAAAAATCATAATAAAATTTTCCCAAAAAACAAAAACGGCAAACCTGAGACTAACATTACCGAGCTTTGTAAAGCGTTTTCAAGTACTCTTAAAGGAAAATCAAAAAAACCGAACACAACCAAAAACACTAACACTAGGCTGATAATGTTATAATTTTTATAGAACTTGCTCAAAAATTTCTTCGGCACGAACGCTTCTAAAATTTGGAACCCGTCGAAAGGAGGGACTGGTAAAAAATTTATTACAGAGACAGTGACATTGAACCTTAACAAGTAAATCCAAAACTGCAATAACCACTTCACAAAAGGTGGAATAATCATACTTAATGATAGGAAAGAATTATAAACAATTCCTGATAAAATTGCTGACACAAAATTAAAAATAGGCCCGGCTATAGCAACTAAAACTTTCTCTCGCCTACTTCCCACTAAGCTTGAAGCATGCGACGGCTTAGCCCATCCATAACCAAATAAGAGCATACAAATCGAACCAATCGGATCGAAAAAATCTTGCAAATTAACAGACTTTAATCTGAATTTATTTCCCAACAAAGAATTAGCAACCCAAATGTGCACAATTTCATGCATAGGAAGAAACCAAATAACCATCATAGCAGAAGCCGCAAGACGTGCAGTAATGCTGCCTAAACTAACTCCCTGGTCGAAAAACCAAAATCCAAACATCAAAAATCAACCCTAAATATATATCCCGCGTCTGACATATTCTAACACATGTCTAAAACTATTTCAATAGCAAAAAAGCATGTGAATAGCACACTGAGGCATACAAAAAAGACGAAAAACTAATCACGAGGTGATTAGAATGAACAAATGCCCAAGATGTGAAAGTGAATTGTGTTGGAAACGCGGATTTTCAAGGTACGGAAAACCAAGATGTAAGTGCAAAAAATGCAACTATACCTATACAATCGGAAGAGTTCAGAGCAATTGAAAGATTAATACTTTTTTAAAATATCATCTAAAGTTAAATTTAATTCTTTTTTTATCTGGCTCAAGTTTCAATTGACGATCTTCAGCAAGTTCCAGCCAGCTAATAGCGCCTTCGGATAATGCACTATGAAAGCTTATTATCTCAGGTTTTTTAAGATTTTTCGCTCTGTACCATCCATCAGGCCAAAGAGGATTTTTAGCTTTTTTTGCAAGTTCAACTTTTACTTCGGAACTTTCTCCTTCACGAACCTTACGAGCGACTACAACAGTTCGGAAATCTTTCATCTCATAGGAACAAGTAGAAAGCGTTAAAATTTGATCTTCTGATGTAAGATTAACCGGAATGTCTATAAGCGAACGTATTTTTAAATTATACAAAAATTCTAAAAAATCAAAATTATTATTGAATTTAGGTCTTAAGTAATCGAATATTTCACCTTGATCGGGACGTGTATTGGTCTTAAAAAAAGAAAAAATTTTCCATTTAGACATACCGTAAGCTGTATTGAATTCAATTACTGGGGATTTCTTATAAAAATCAAGATCTTCATATTTTATCAGGGCTCCAAAAAGCCTTCCGCTGCGCAAATTGTGACCATGAAGAACTATATTTTTTAAATTGGGTCTAAAGCGTTCGGAAGCATTTATAAAGATGCTTCCATTTGCGTTTTTCTTTTTGTAGCAATCATGATCGAGGTAAAAAATGGGAGTTTCCGGTTCAGATTGCAATACCGGGTAATCAATTACTGTATTTTCAATTTTTATCCAACCTTTAATATCAGGATTTTCAACAGTGAGAGAGTCAAATTTTTTAGCCCAATTTAAATTTTCGTTAACTTCATTACTACCAGAATAATATAAAGAAGAAATATTGTTTACACTTCGATCTAGAAAATAAGGGTCTATTATCCAGATTTTCACAACCCAAACACATGAAAATACAAATAAAATAACGCTTACAACAAAACCCAACTTTATAAATACTAATTTTTCATATTTGTAGGATCTTTCCAACGTTATCACCTCAAAATTAACTTCTTCAAGATGTAATTTAGCCGAAATTATGATGTTAAATTTGTATAAAAAACAGAGAATAACAAATTTATTATATGAATTAGATAAAAGAAATCAAAGGTTACCCAAAATTGGCATTGCTAAAAATAGATACATTTTGTATAAATAACAAAATCAAGTTAAAAATCATCTCTAAACTTTTGTATCAACAAAGTGCCATTTTTGTTTTATGTTATCGCTTGTTTTTATTAAAATTTTATTTTAATATTAATAATAGAAATAAGAAAAAATTAAAATAGATGTGGAGGTTTTAATGATGGTGTTAATAAAGCGTTCACGATCATTTATAGCCTTATTGTTTGGTATTTTTGCTATTAATCAAAACATCACTGCTTTTAAAGAATCAGCTAGTTTTTATAATGAATCAATTAAAAATATTGAGAATAAGCAAGAAAAGGGGAAGCAAAAAAATCTAAACTTCGTAAACTTAGCGTTATTAGGCTTGTGTGCGGCAGGCATACCAATTGTCACCTATGAAGCGCTTCTAAATTATAACTATCTTAGAAATAAAGCCAAGTTAGATGTAGATGAATTAGAAGTTAAAAATTTATCAGCAAGTGAAAAATTAAGGAAATTTTGGGAGCTGTCAAAAATTTTAACAAATTGAAATCATATTCAGGCTCGCTAGCAATATTTTACTCAATAATGGATATTATCTTATTTAGAAATGCTAAAGAAGTGCAGGATGTAAATGCAAAACGTATGATCGCATTTAATAAAGATGTATGTAGAAATTTTGCTATTCTTGTAAGTTATTGGCTTGATAAATTAGGAATACCAAATAGTATGGCAATCTATCTTATAGGTTCTAAAAATGCTCATGTCTTTAATCTCTATTATAGCATTGAAGAAAAATGCTGGATAACTTTTGATTTAGTAAAACCAAACCGAGTATTAGATGGTAATCGCCTTTTGGACAGCTTTGTAGTGGAGCCTATATCAAATTGTGGAAATAAATCTCCAAAAGATTTAATGACAGCAAATTATGCAGATTTTATGCGGGATCGTTCTAATTGTTTTAAGTATGGTATTAAACTAGGTGATCGGTTTAATTTAACGCAACAATTAACCGAGTATTATAGGGGATAAAAAGATTATAAATTCAAGAAAGAGTTCGATAAATGGGCGATTCTCACTTATACCGGAGGGGAAAAGCGAACAATGAGAAAAAAAGACTCTGGCAGGTGATATTAACGGAAGAGCAATGGTTTTTGATTTTGAAAAACAAAGCTATGAAATATTTTACAGCGTGAAATCAGGATACGTTGGAGTTCCGCAGATAAGAGACTTTAATTTGCTTTGTATATTGAGAAAACGCTGTAATTGGGGCAACGGTTTTCACGGAACAATCTTTTTGAATTTAACTCCCGCTTGAGTGTCTTCTAACATTATGTTCTTACTCTCAAGAATTTTTCTTATTTTGTCGGCTAATTCCCAATCTTTATTTTTGCGTGCTGATTCGCGTTTCGCAATTAAATCTTCGATTTCCGGATCTAAAGAATTATTTCGATTTTTCGGAGTAATCCCTAAAATTGAAGTTAACAGGTCAAATGTTTCAATGAGACTGTCCAATGAATTCTTCGAAAGTTCAGATTCATCAAGATGAGTATTGGCGCATTTTATCATTTCAAAAATTGATGAAAGCGCACCTGCAGTGTTTAGATCATCTTCCATAAAGCTTATAAAAGATTCCTTATATTTGTTTATATCTTCTGTTATATCAACACCTGATAAAGAAACTTGATTTTTTTTAATAAAATTTAAATTTTCTTTAAAATTTTTAAGCCTTGAAATTGAATTTACACACTGCTGTATAATTTCATCATTAAAATTTATGGGGCTCCTGTAATGAGATGACACCATCAGGTACCGGATAGGTTCATATCCATATTTTTCTGCAATTTCACGAACTGTAAAAAAGTTATTAAGTGACTTAGACATTTTGTTGTTATTAACATTAATATAACCGTTATGGAGCCAAAAATTAGCAAATTTAACCCCGTTGCAACATTCGCTCTGCGCAATTTCATTTTCATGATGAGGGAAAATTAAATCCTGCCCTCCACAGTGAATATCAATCGTAACGCCAAGATGACGTCTCGCCATTGCGGAACACTCGATATGCCAACCCGGTCGCCCAGGTCCCCAGGGGCTATCCCATGAGGGCTCACCGGGTTTTGAAGTTTTCCACAATGCAAAATCAAGAGGGTCGTTTTTATTTTCGTCTAGCTCGACACGTGCTCCGGCTACAAGTTCGGTTATATTCTGACGCGAAAGATTACCGTAATTTGGGAACGATTTCGCGCTGAAATAAATATCGCCGCATGGAATTTGATATGCATGACCTTTTTTAAGCAGGATTTCAATTATATCAAGCATTTCATTTATGTTTTCAGTAGCACGCGGATGAATGTCGGCTTCCCGTATTCCAAGCCCGGTTGCATCGGTTTTATATTCTTGAATAAATCTTTCAGAAACCGAAAGAAAATCAGTGTCTTCCTCACCGGCTCTTTTAATTATTTTATCGTCTATATCCGTAAAATTTTGCGCAAATTTCACTTTAAAACCCGAATACTCAAGATATCTTCTCAAAACATCAAACACACAAAGTGGCCGTGCATTACCTATGTGTATGAAGTTATAGACAGTTGGACCGCAAGCGTAAACCGTTACAGGCGAACCAATTGGAACAAACTTTTCTTTTTTTCGGGTCAAAGTATTATAAATCATCATAAATATCACCTTGTTTACAATATCAAAACTATAGTCAAAAAATATTTTATAACTTTTTAAATTTTTCCCAAGTCACGAAAACAGACTACCATTGAAATCCACGCTAGAGCAACAGACATCCACAAAAATAAATGTGAGACTTGTAAAAGAATCATTCCAAACTTGCCTGTAAACAAGAGCGAGGAAATTATAAGTATAACCGACAAAAATTGCAAAAATGTCTTGAATTTACCCCAAAAATTCGCTGCAATTACGTGATGATTTTTTGATGCAATGAGGCGTAAAGTTGAAATTAAAAAATCTCTTATCAACAGTAAGACTACACTCCAACAGTTAACTAAATCAAGTTTAACCATAAAAATAAAACAGGAAAATATTAAAATTTTATCTGCCATTGGGTCGAAAAACTTTCCGAAATCAGAAACCTTGAGCTTTTTGCGAGCGAGCATTCCATCAAATAAATCTGTTGCTGCGGCAAGGGAAAATAGTATCAATGCCAGTAAAAAAAATTCAGATAGAATTAAAGCGCATATCACAGGCGACAAGATTATGCGTAAAAATGTTAGAGAATTAGGAGAACTTAATATGCTCAAAATGTCTCAAAACCACCTTTTTTACTGTTTGATATTCAAACCCTAATCTGCATAATGCGCGAAAAGCTTTTCCTATTGCTTTTTTATCATCACCATGCTTATATCTCTTTTTCAAAAATACCACGGCTCTCTGGGTTTCGTTCAAAGGTGTTTCTGCCAAAATTTTCTCGATAGATTCTTCTGAAAAATTTTCTTTTAGAAGTTGAATTTTTATTCTAGAATTAGCGAAACATTTTTCTTGCAATTGTTTGAATCTCGAAAAAATTAAGTCAGGTTTCTTATGCCAATCATTACTTTCAAACTTTTTTTTAAGTCTTTTAAATTCTTTTTCTTTTTCAATTTGGTTCAACGGTTCCACCAACGTCGAATTTTGGAGTAGATTTGATTTTCATCATAAGTCCTTCGGTGTTTTCAAGAGTCTTCTTTTCAATTTCGGCGGCAATTTCAAAATTATTTTTAAAAAACTCCTTAACGTTGTCGCGTCCTTGCCCGAGTCGCGTCTCACCGTAAGAAAACCAGGCTCCATTCTTTTGAATCACTCCTGTTTTAACAGCCATGTCTACAAGTTCACCATCGCGCGCTATACCTTTCCCGTAAAGAACGTCGAATTCAGCTTCTTTAAACGGAGGCGCAACTTTATTTTTTACGACCTTAGCGCGTGTTCTTGAACCGATCATCTCGCCGTTGAGTTTAAGAGTTTCTATCCGTCGTATATCAATTCTAACTGAAGCATAAAACTTTAATGCCCTGCCACCTGGAGTAACCTCAGGATTACCGTAAATTACACCTACCTTTTCTCTGAGCTGATTTATAAACACAGATACACAATTAGATTTTGAAATTGCGCCTGCAAGCTTACGAAGTGCTTGAGACATTAGCCTAGCTTGAAGTCCAACGTGAGCATCGCCCATTTCGCCTTCAATTTCTGCGCGAGGGACTAAAGCCGCAACCGAATCAACTACGACTATATCGATCGCTCCTGACCTTGTCAGCGATTCGGTTATTTCAAGCGCTTGTTCTCCTGTATCCGGCTGCGAAACCAAAAGTGAATCTACATCAACTCCAAGAGCCGAGGCATAAACCGGATCAAGTGCGTGCTCTACGTCAATAAACGCGGCATAACCTCCGTTTTTTTGTGCCTGAGCTATACAGTGAAGTGCAAGTGTTGTTTTACCAGAAGATTCTGGCCCGTATATTTCTACAATTCTTCCTCGAGGCAATCCGCCTATCCCAAGGGCCACGTCTAATGTAAGTGACCCGGTGGAAATAGATTCAACCTGCATGCATTCATTTTTCCCAAGCCGCATTACGGCTCCTTTCCCGAACTGCTTTTCAATTTGTACTATCGCTGTTTCGAGCGCTCTGTTTCTGTCAAATTCAGTCAATTTATATAGCCCCTCTTAAAGAAAATTCTTAACCTGTATCTATTGTATCATATTAAAGGCTTCAGGGATATGCAAAAATTGTATAATTTTAAAAAATGATTTACAGTCAAGCGGATGGAAGGTTATCAATGTAGTTGTTTCTAGATAATTGTTTTTGTATGTGAGGCCGGAGTGTTCACAAGGAAATTATTTTTGGCTGCAAAACTAAAAGCCATTCTGTAATTTGTCAATCATAAACCAAGTTTTTTTATGAAATTTTTCAAAATCATTACTGGAGTTGTTTCGAATGATTATTTTTGTGCGTGAAATCAAGATTCCTTATATTACCTCTAATCCTAGGAGTGCGAAGTTGCTTACAAAATTCGCTTCTCGTTCTTAGATATGGTTTCCTTTATAAGTAGCATGGGGCTTTTAGGGCTTGAATCTTTTGTTGTTACAGTTGAGGCTGATGTTTCGTTGGGTTTGCCAATGTTTGATATTGTAGGTCTACCTGACGCTTCTATAAAAGAATCTCGTGATAGGGTTCGCTCTGCTTTGAAGAATTCGGGGTTTGAGTTCCCGGCAAGACGGATTATAGTGAATCTTGCACCTGCAGATATAAAAAAATGTGGCCCTATTTATGATTTGGCGATTTTACTTGCAATTTTAAAATCGAGCAATCAAATCGATTTTGACCTAACAGGGAACGTTTTTCTTGGAGAGCTTTCGCTAGGAGGTTCATTAGGCGCTGTCGGAGGCGTTTTGCCCATGGTCATAAAGGCATGCGAAATGAATTTTAAACGCGTTTTTGTACCGTTTGAAAACGCTGTGGAGGCAGCTATCGTCAAAGATATTGAAATTTTTCCCATCAAAAACGTCACGGAGCTTATAAAGCATTTAGCCGGCAGATGTGAAATAGCAAGACAGCCTGTTACAGAAATTAATGTTGAAAATGAAGAAAATTTTAACGATTTCTCTCAAGTAAAAGGTCAATATGATGCAAAAAGAGCGCTCGAAATCGCTGCCGCAGGAGGTCATAATGTTCTTTTAATTGGGCCTCCCGGCTCAGGCAAAAGCATGCTCGCGAAAAGAATTTCTACAATAATTCCCGATATGACTTTTGAAGAAGTGATCGAGACTACTAAAATTTACTCTATTTCAGGCGCTCTTTCAGGTAAAAAATCTTTTATTGCAAAGCGACCCTTTCGTGCTCCGCATCATACAGTTTCTCCGGCAGGTCTTTCTGGAGGTGGAAGTGTACCTCGCCCGGGCGAGCTTTCTTTGGCACATAACGGTATACTTTTTCTTGATGAACTTCCAGAATTTATGCGAACCGCTATGGAAACCCTAAGACAGCCTATTGAAGATGGCACAGTTACAATTTCAAGAGTACGTTCAAGTTTTACATATCCGTGTTCAGTAATGCTTATCGCTGCTATGAACCCTTGTCCCTGCGGCTACTTCGGGCATCCGACCCGTCCATGTGTATGTTCGCGTAATACAGTAAATAAGTATCTTAATCGTGTTTCAGGTCCTCTTTTAGATCGGTTGGATATGCATGTAGAGGTTCCGTCTATAAATTTTGAAAGTATATCTTCTGAAGAAGATTCAGAAAGTTCGTTTTCAATTAAAATGCGGGTTGATTCTGCACGAAAATTACAAATTGAAAGATACGGTGGTGGTGACCATGCCCTTTGCAATGCCAAAGTGACGATGCAGTTGTTGAAAAAAACATATAATTTAACTTCTGAAGCGCGCAGCACACTTAAAATAGCGTTTGAATCGATGGGTTTCACTGCACGAGCTTATGAAAGGATCCTTCGTATTTCCCGCACAATCGCCGATCTGGAAAAAAGTGACAACATCTGTGAATGCCATGTTTGTGAAGCGGTGCAGTATCGGAACCTCGACAGAAAATATTGGATTCAAAGCGTGAATTAAGAGTGTTTAAATGTAGATATATTTCAAAGAATTAATATAAATAAGAAATAAAACAAAATTAAATTATAATTGAATAGAATTTTGAAACAGAGTCAATCCTTCTTGCAAATCGAGTGAGATAATGACATTAAAAGACGTTTAATTTGTTTCTCAACGGTATTGTTAAAAATAGATACAATTATAAAACAATTTCGTGAATAACAAAATAAAATGTCCCAAATGTGAGAAAATTGAAAAAATAAAATATGGGTTTATAGGAAGAAAATAAAGGTATTTGTGCAAAAATTGCAGCAGATATGTAAATAGCAAAAAACGCTATCCAGAATCCGTTAAAAATGAAGCGCTAAGATATTAACTATAATGAAGGAATTGGTTTAAGAATAATCGGGAGTCGTTCGTGATGAGTCATTTTTCAGTGATTAATTGGGGTTGATCAAGCAGCTGAAAAGCTCAAAAAGTTTCACCGAAATAAAAAAATTCGATGTTTTGGAACTAGATGAATTATGTGTTAATTTTTGAAAAAATCTGAATTTGGATTGCGGTAGAGCGTAAAACACAAAAGATTGTCGGATTTAAAGTTGATATTCGAGAAACAAAATATTTTAAGAAACTTCAACAAAGAAATAGCTCATGTCTATTCCAAAATATATGCAATTAGGCTTAGGAGTCATACAATTTGATTGACCAAGCCAAGCATATTTTACGTTATTTTTTGGCATGTTTTGCCAGAAAATATATTGTTGGTAGAAAATCTTGGAGATGATTTTTAACTCGGTTTTGTTATTTATGAAAGAGTACCTATTTTTAGCAATACAACAAAAATTAGGACTTCTTTAATTTAAGAAAAAATATGATTTTTATTCACTTTACAATTACTTTTTGAATATCTTGAACTAAATTAAAAATCAAAGGTGAGGTGAGGAAATGAAGAAATATTTATTAGCAGTTTTTTTTATAATTTTTTGCCTAACGATTTTTGGTTTATATGGAATTAATAAAAATAATTCAAAAGGAAGTTTGAGACTTTGTGAAGTTGCTCGTTCGGTTTTTTACTGCCCTCAATATTTGGCGCTTGAGTTGGGTTATTTCAAAGATGAAGGCATAGAAGTTGAGCTTACCACAGGGAATGGTTCAGAAAAAGCTATGACCTCACTTCTTTCAGGACAATCTGACGTCGCTTTGTTAGGTTCGGAAATGGCTATGTATGTCGCTCAATCAGGACGTTCGGAATTAGCTGTGTTGTTTGCCCAGCTAACAAAAAAAGATGGTAGCTTTTTATTCGGAAAAGAACAAAATTTTTCATGGAAAAATCTTAATGGTAAAAAAATAATTTCCGGCCGCCAAGGCGGAATGCCAGAAATGGTTTTTTCACATACGCTCAAAAACTATGAAATTAATGCTGAAGTAATAAACAATATACAGTTTGATTTGATAAGCGGCGCCTTTATTAACGGAATAGGTGAATACGCAGTCCTTTTCGAGCCGACTGCTTCGGAAATGGAATTAAATTCAAAAGGGCACATTTTGGCTTCCATTGGAGCCGTAAACCCGGAAATTGTTTACACTGTTTATGCTTCAACAGAAAAATTTATAAAATCAAACCCAAAATTAATTAAAAATTTTGTAAAAGCAATTTACAAAGCTCAAACTTGGCTTAAAAATAATACTCCAGAAGAATCTGCCCAAAAAATGTTGCCATATTTCCCGAAAAGTAACTTAAAAATTCTTGCCAACGCAATCAGGAAATACAAAGAAATAGGCGTTTGGTGCGAAAATCCAGTAATTAACAAAGATTCATTTAATTTTACTCAGGAATTAGTAGTTGAATCCGGCAAGATTGATAAAAAAGTTGACCCAGAGAAAATCATAGATAATTCTTACGCTTGGGCTTGCTTGGCAGAGGGGATTGAAAGCAGTGAGCGGTAAAAAAATAGAGGTCAAAAATTTATCACTATGTTACCACACCGATGGTGAAGATACTCTTGTTATCGAAAATGTTAGTTTCAACGTTTATGAAAAAGAATTTTTAACTGTTATCGGCCCCAGCGGATGTGGAAAAAGTACTCTTCTTTCTGTTATTTCAGGAATTTTGCCTCCAACCTCAGGTCATGTTTACATAAATGGTAAACCAATCGATGGCCATAACCCAACAGTCGGATATATGCTGCAAAAAGATCATCTTCTTGAGTGGCGATCAGTTGAAAAAAATGCTTTTTTAGGTCTTGAAATTAAAAAAAATCTTACATTCGAGAACAAAGAATATGTACTAAGTCTTCTTCACAAATACGGTTTAGGTAATTTTTTAAAATTTTATCCTAGTCAGATTTCCGGTGGAATGCGTCAAAAGGCGGCTCTTATACGAACCCTTGCAATAGGTCCGCAAATTCTTTTGCTTGACGAGCCTTTCTCAGCGCTCGATTTTCGAACAAGAATTCTTATTGCTGACGAAATCAAAGAAATAATATCAAAAGAAGAGAAAACCGCGATTCTCGTTACGCACGATATTGCTGAAGCAATTTCGCTTTCGAACAGAGTTGTGATTTTCTCCAAACGTCCGTGTTCTGTTAAGGAAGTGGTTGAGATAAACATGCCGGAAGCCAAAAGTGTTGAACGCAGAAAGGATGTTAATTTTAATAAATATTTTGAAAAAATTTGGAAGGAAATTGAATGAAGATGAGGAACAGTCTTGCACAAAAACATCAAAAATTTTTAAGAATTCAAAAAAATAAAAAAATATTTACACTCATAATTCAGATAAGCGTCCTTTGCTTATTTTTAGCTGTGTGGGAAGCTGGCTCAAGGGTTGGTTTAATAGATGCGTTTCTTGTAAGTTCGCCCTCAAGAATTTTTAAAACACTTATTGAACTTAACTTTAGCGGAGCGCTTTGGTCTAACGTCATGGTCACGGTACTCGAAACAATGGTAGGCTTTATTTTTGGTACATTTCTTGGAATTCTTTTAGCTTCAATACTATGGTGGTCTAAAACTCTTGAAAAAATAGCGGAACCTTACTTGGTAATTTTTAACGCACTACCGAAGGTAGCTTTGGGGCCGATAATCATAGTTTGGATGGGGGCGGGTACTCTTGCGATAGTTGTTATGTCGTTGTTAATTTCTGTAATCATAACAACAATACATATACTTTCCGGATTCAAAAATGCTGAAATGGAAAAAATTCTGCTTATGAAATCTTTGGGGGCAAATAAATTTCAAATATTTAAAAAAATAATTTTACCGGTTAGTTTACCAAATGTAATATCTGTATTAAAAGTAAACATTGGGATGTCTCTTATTGGGGTTATAACAGGAGAATTCTTAGTAGCTAAGAAAGGTATTGGGTATCTTATTGTTTATGGAAGCCAAATCTTCAAATTAGACTTAGTTATGGCAGGTATTTTTATTCTTGCTATTATAGCTTCGATGATATATTTTCTAATTTCCAATGTAAAGCCTGTAAATAAATTTTAAATAAAAAATAAGATTTTATTTAATTCTCTGAAATGTATTTATGAGATTCAAAATTCCATAACCCCAAAGTGCGTCAGGATAAGAAATACCAGATGACCTTTGTTCGCACCCCAATAAAAGATAAGATTTAAGTTTCAATGTGTTCATAGCTCTATCATTTCTTTGAACAATTCCCCATTGTAAAATCAGTGCTGCAGCTCCTGCTGCCACTGCTGCAGCGGCGCTTGTGCCTGTTAAAGTTCCTAATCTGTTCATCGGATAAATTCCTTCAACCGCAACTCCCGGTGCAACAAAATCAGGGCAGACTCTACCCGAAGCTGCCGGCCCCCTGCCTGTGGAAATGTAAATCCCACCGCTCGCTGGGTCATAAGCTCCCACGCTAATTATGTTAAGCGCTGTTGAAGGAAGCGTTACAGTTCGTTCAATTTCTGCGTTTAAAAATAAAGTACCCTCGGTGCAAAATGGTGTGATCGGCATCCAACAATTGATATTTCCATCTAATATTAAATCTCCGTAAAATCTTAAAATCCAGAGACCAGGAGTAGGAGCAGTAAAATTTATTATTACGTTTTGATTCCCATTTTTTATATCTGGGAAAATATATCTAATGTTTATTTTAGTACCTTCCAGCACAAAATTATAATTTTGGCTTTCGTTAACAGTAAAAATTCTTCGTTCTACCACACCCCCCAGAGGAGTTATTATTGAAATTGAAATCCTATCAGGAGCAGATGTCCATGTGTCTATTCTAAAACCAGGATCTCCGCTCGCAACATTAAGTTCTATATCCGTAGACACAGAAGAATTGTTTAAAATTGCATGAAAATGTCTGGATTGATTACCTTCATTTCCAACCGATATGACTACCCCCACACCATTGGTAAGCGATAAATTAGAGATATAACGACCAAAAAAAGAAAGTCCATCGTGAGCTCCACTATTTGTACTGAGCGCAATTAAAATGACACACGGTCTTCCCAAATTTACTGATTTTCTGAAGATGTAATCGACTCCAGCCATAATGTCTGTTGATTCATAGGCTGGAACTTCGTAGTTGTAAATGGAAGAAGATTCTCTCATAATTTTTTTGGCAGTTTTTAATTTAACTGCAATAATTTCAGAATCAGGAGCAGCGCCCTCAGGAGAAAATTGATAGGCCCGTGCCGCCATAACCGAAGCCAAAAACGTTCCGTGACCAATTTCATCGCGTGAAGGGATTAAAGAATATGGAGAACCGGAATTATTAGCTTCATCGATTTGCTCTCGAGTATATTGCGTGCCATAAGCGAATCCTCTGGGGGGAGACCCTTCGATGCTCTGATCCCATAAACTTACTATTTTAGTGTTACCACTTTCATACATAAAACAACCATTTGTAAAATCTATTCCAGTATCAACGAGCCCAACTATAACACCGCTTCCACGCAAATTAAGAAATGATTGATTTTTAACTGCCGTAATCCCTGACGCAGTAAGGGCTTGAGTATCTTCGTTGAGGCCGCATATCATTGCCTCTTCGTTAAAAATTTGCCTTCCGAGCAATTCACGATAATAGTCTCTTTTGGCTAAAGGCAAATGAGCTATAGCAAAGTTTCCTTGCAGAACTGATGAAACAAAAATGTCAGGAAACCCTTCAATAATATTTGCAGATGGAACATCATAATTTATTGAATAGTCAACATAAGTTTCATCCAGCACGGGGTTGGAACCTGAAGCAAACGTTTGTTGGGGGTCTATAGAAACATAAGATGCAATTCCGGGAACTGAATCGGGCTCAGACGTAACGGAGGGCGAAACGCCGGGAACTGAATCGGGTTCAACTACAACGGAGGGCGAAACGCCGGGAACTGAATCGGGTTCAACTGCAACGGAGGGCGAAACGCCGGGAACTGAATCGGGTTCAACTGCAACGGAGGGCGAAACGCCGGGAACTGAATCGGGTTCAACTGCAACGGAGGGCGAAACGCTGGGAACTGAGTTGGGTTCAACTTCAACGGAGGCCGAAACGCCGGGAACTGAATCGGGTTCAACTACAACGGAGGGCGAAACGCCGGGAACTGAGTTGGGTTCAACTACAACGGAGGGCGAAACGCCGGGAACTGAATCGGGTTCAACTGCAACGGAGGGCGAAACGCTGGGAATTGAGTCGGCAGATACTCCGTCGAGTGGCTCATTCAACTGTGTAGGCACAACAGGTGAAATTAAACTTTCATAATAAAGAGCGTTTATTAAACTATTGCTAGTTGTTGTATACTGAACTGATAATGTCAAAGATTCACGAACACATAAAGAACCGTAACCCCATAGAGGATTAGGATATTCAATCCCTACATTACGTTGGGCTCCTAAACGTAAAAACGCTTTTAACCTTTGCCCATACATAAAAGGGTCATTATTCTTCACAATACCCCATTCAAGCATTAAAGCACAAGCGCCAGAAACATGAGGCGCTGCAAAACTTGTACCTGTAAGTGAATTATAACCTCCTCCTGGAGCGGGAGCAGTTACGGAATTTGCTGGAGCTACAATATCAGGTTTAATTTCACCAAGACGCGAGGGACCCCTTCCAGAAAAATCTGAGGTATTTCCACTAAAAGAATCGTAACCTCCAACAGAAATAACCTTAGAAGCAGTCGAAGGGATTGTAAGAGTGGTTTCTGAATTAGGGCTTAAAAATCTAGTTTCACTACCGGAAATTTCAAGAACTGGCAACCAAATATTAAAACGACCGTCAATAACATTTATGCCATTAATACGTATGCTCCAAATATCCTGAGGTAAAGCAACTCCACCTAAGCCCCGAAAAAGAAAAACAATATTTTGTTCGTTGTAATACGGGTTGGGATTGGTCACACTTATGATTATTTCTGCATTACTCAGATAAGCAGCTTGTGTTTGACTCCTTAGGTTAATTACCTGACTTACTTCCCCAGAAGAATTGCTAATTTCAAAACTAAAAATGTCTGTAAATGATTTGCAGAGGGTAACAACAAGAGAAGTAAGTCCGCGCTTAACCACAAATTCAGCGTCTAATCCAGCCCCGGTTCCTACTCTACCGCTAAAATGATGCCGCGCTACACCCTCGTTACCTGTAGCGACCACAATTGAATTTTTCCAAATGTCTGCAGCACTATCAAGATATTGCTCAAACAAGCTTTGGCCATCATGCGAGCCTTGGCTATTACCGTAACTTATATTTATGACTACAGGCATATTTAGTAAAATTGCTCGATCAAGAGAATATTTAACACCGCGCATTAAGTTTGTGGTGCTAGTAAAGTATGATGTGGAATTGGCTGCAAGTTTAACAATAAGAAGTGAAGATTCCGGTGCAGCACCAAGGTATTGCCCCGAAGAAGCACGCCCATTACCTGCTGCAATACCAGCGACAGCTGTGCCGTGGCCATTGAAATCGGTATGCTGAACTTCCTGGGAATTATCGTTAAGCGCCTCATTAATTTGCATTTGACTATATTCTGTTCCTAACGAAAACCCTTTTGGTGGGTTCCCGCCAGGAATATCTTGATCCCAAAGACTTAAAATTCGCGAAGTACCATCTTCATTTATGAAATCTGGATGGCGGAAATCAATTCCTGAATCCAAAACTGCAACAATAACTCCAGAGCCCCTTAGATTAAAACCAGGGTCTGAATTTACAGATGAAATACAAGACGAAATCATTGTAGCACTGTCAATAAGGGTCAACTTTGAAGAATATTCTATATATTCAACCTGTGAATAATTTTTTATGCTTTCTATTTGCTCTGGAGCTACAAGCATTATGGCATAAGAAGAACTAATTATTTCAGTAACGACATCTACCTCCCGTGCAACTTCCATTATATCTCCATTATATTTAACAATTATCTCAATTTTTTCCATAAAGCTCTCCAGTTTAAAATAAAAAGAAGACGGAACGTTGAATCCATCCTCTTTTTTATTAAATACATTTTAATATGATTAAAAAACACTAAAATATGGCAAAATCTAATTTCATAACGCTCTATTGTTTTTCAATAATTTTGATTTTTTCACATTCATATCCTGTCTGACCCTTAACAATATCCGTTAAGACTAACACTTTTGATTTATCTAACTTTTCTCCAACTGCAAGTACACATTCTTGATCACTGATCGTAGCCAAACAATTTATACCTTTAACTTTTGCTATAGTTTCTACATTATCTTCTAATTTAAGAGTTTCGAATACTCTGTTCAACCTAGAGGAAAGAATTTTCACTACTTTGGGGTTAGTTTGTTTCGAAAGTGAATCCTCAATTTCTTGCTTTAAACTATTACGAAAGGTTTCACGCTCCTGCTTCAATTTGCTAAAGAGATCAATATTTTGTGAAACAGATTTTTCAATAGTATTGGTATTAACATACATTGCCTCACCAAGATCGCTTGATGTTGTTTTTACATCTTCATTAGAAGAAACCAACTTTTCTTTTGAGGGTGAAAACTGCCAGTTAAGATAAACAGCCGTACCTAACGCAAGAACTAACGCCCCTAAGACAACCTGCCTTTTGTGAATTTTCATTGTCATTTTAATTCCTCCATCTTAATTTTTTAAAATTTTAGATTATACTTACTTTTTCAGGCGGAATACCCAAAGCAACTGTTACAGCGTTACTGATTTTTGCTCGCACTAACTTATTTGAACTTCCTTTGCATACGATTACTGCACTTTTAGGTTTGGGTAATATTCTTTTAAGCTCAAGAGGCTCTTCTTTTCCGTTAGAATCTTTAAAAGTTATGTACCTTTTTTCCGCTTTATCCATTTCCTTAACTGTTTCATTTCCATTCCTGTCTTTAATTGTTTCTGTATTTTCTTTATCTTCAGTTGCATAAATAACCTCACCTGCAGTTTCATAACTAATAAAAATCTTGGCTTTACCTGCTCCATCAATTTTTGAAATAATTTTTTCAAGCTTTTGTTCGTATTTACATTCAAAGGGTTGAGTTTTGCTTGTTTTAGTTTTTTTAGGTAAAAAATTCGCAGTCAAAATCAAACAAAAACCAGCCAAAATACAAACAACTATTAAGTTTTTATTTTCCCCTTGTAAAATACTTTTAAATTTGCGGATAAACTCATCGGCTACCATTATCTAACCCTCATTCAAAAACTTCACACTAATTTTAAAATCCTCTTCTAACTTCTTTTTTATTTGATTTTTTAATTCGTGGCTTGAGGAATCTTCATTGAGACAAATTTCAGCACACAAACCTCCATCTTCCTTAATGGATATGAAAATTTTCTCACTTTTAGCACCAATATAGGTAAGAAATTTTTTAATCTCTTCTGCTACAGATTTTTTAAAAGCATCAACACAATAAGCCGTTAAATATTTATTTTCTAAATTGATATTTTCTTCGATATGAATAAAATCTTTAGAATAATTAAAAATTTCCTTTATTTTTTTAACGGGTTCAATTACTGTAATTAAAAAGAACACACTAACAACAATCCTTACAGCTTTTCCTTGAAAATTTGAAGGAACTAAAAATTCAACAAGTGTACAAATTAAAGCGGAAAACGAAACCATTAAAGCCCAAGAGTTAACGTTCATAGATCCTCCTACCTTAAAAGCACTGCTGTACAAACAATGAAAACAACCAAAGAAAAAATAAGAAAAGCAAGCAATAAATTAAGAGTTTTGGAAGAAATTTTAAAAATTGAAATCATTTTAGTGTAGCCAAATAATTCACCTACAAATTCACAAAAGTTCAATGAAATTATCCAAATAAAACATTCAAAAATAGAAGGTAAAAAAATCGCGACCACAGAAATGATGCCAAAAATACCGACCCCGGATTTTAAAGTTGAAGTGCATGCTGCAACAGCCGCTGCGGCATCACCCAAAGTCCCACCTACAATAGGTAAAAAAGAAAATGCTAATTTAACACCTTTTCCGGCCGCATTTTGCATTGTGCTTGCGAATATATTTTGAAGAGATACAACAAATGAGAATATTGAAACAATAATTATTAATAACCATCTGGAAAGCTTTAAAAGAAATTCAAATAACTTACTTAAATTAAGCCTTTCTGTAAGAGATGAAATAATTGAAACTCCAATTATCATTTTTAAAAATGGTTCAAGTAATTGACCAGCGTGTTTGAAAAGAGTTTGCCAAGTATAAATAACACAAGAAGCATAAGAAACGGCCATAATTCGCTGACCTGTTACAATTGATATCCCTGTGATTATAGGAGCAAAGCATAATATAAAACCAGAAGCACAATGAAATACTGTAAACACTTGTGAGATACTGTTTAATATTGGAGAAATTATATTTATTGCTGCAAAGCAAACACTTACAGCGCCAAAAACATGTTCAATTTCATCTGAAATATCAAAACACCCTAGAAGTGCACCTAACAGTAAAATAATAAAAACAAACGAAATGGTTTTTAATGGAATTTTAAGTTTCTCTTTAAAAATTTCTACAATCAAAACAAAAATTTTTTGTGGTGAAAGTAAAAAAAAATTAAAAGGTTTTTTTTCTGAAATATCTAAATTCTCAAAAATTTTCAAAACTTCCGGAGGCAAGTGATCTTTCAATTTTTCCGCACCACTTAACTCTAATTGTTTGTTATATTCTTCATCGAGATTTATTGAAGAAACAAAATTTTCAGCTTTTACAAAATCAGGGATTATCAAAATTGCAAAAATCAAACAAAAAGTCATCAATAAATGTTCCACGTGGAACATTTTTAATGTAAAAGTATTCACATCTTGACCATAAAATTTTATTCTGTGGTTTACATGAATAGAGTGCATATTAGATTTATCACCTTATCAAATAGAGGAAGAGCAATTATTCCAATGGCGATTTTTCCAGCAGATTCAATTTTTGAAGCTAATGCGTTCTGTCCTGCATCTTTGCAGTTGTCACTTGCGGTTTGAGAAATTAAAGATATTCCAATACATTTGAAAATGATATCAGAATACTCATACGGTAAATTAACACGCTCGAACAAAAATTTAATTTCACCAACAAGTTTTGAAATCCATGGAATGCAAATCAAAAAAATAATACAACATAAAGCGATACTCATTACCAAAGCATATTCTGGACTACGTTCTTTCAAAGCAATTATTGCTACGGCATAAATCATTGCCAAACCTGCAATTAAAAATATATTCATAGTCCAAAAACCGATTTTATAGTTTTAAATAAAGAATCTATTTCACCTATCATAATTAATAAAACAGCGATAAGGCCGGCCAGAGTGGTCATGGTAGCCTGCTCTTCGCGCCCCGATCTTATCAATACCTGATTAAGAACTGCCACTATGATTCCTGCCGCTGCAATTTTAAAAACTAAATCAAGGTTCATTTGTAACCTTCCCTAATTTTTTACATCTTTAATCTATAACAAAAAAATTGCTGCCGCCGCACCTGCACAACTTCCAAGAGTTGTATAAAGACGAATTTTTAGAGTGTATTCATTCAACAACAAATTAATTTCAGGTTCAATTTTTTTAATTAAAAATTCACACAGAACCATTTGTATGTCTACATCTCCCGCACCAAGCTCGTCCCCAAATTTTATAAATAAATTTATAATTTTTTCATTAAAATCCATCTCTTTTAAAATTTTTTCAAAAGAATGCTTCCAACTTTTATTAAATGCAACTCCACTTTTGCAAAGTTTAGAACATTTTCCAACACAAGTGCCAAATGTTCCGTTGCTGGGGTAACATCCCGGCAACTGCAAGATGGGCGTTTGAAAAAATCTGATTTCATTTTTACAATGAATAATAAACTCTTGAAAATTTTGTAAAAATTCCGCTTTCTTTCTAATTTTTTCAGCTTGTCTTCTGCCTATCATCAAGCCTGCGCAAATCAGTGCTCCCGTTCCCAGAATTTTCACCAGCATAAAACCCTTCAACTCCATAAATTTCTTCAACAATTCCTGGACTTGAAGAACCGCTTAATAATACAATTCTTTTAAAGGCACCTGAAGTAAGAATTTCTCTCAATCTTCTACTGCGAGCTAATTCTTGTGTATTACTTGCGTGAGCACTCGCAATAATTTCGACTCCTGCGTTAAGACAATCTTTAAGCGAAAGTGCATCTGCGTAGCTTCCGATCTCATCGCATATAACCAAATTTGGAGCTAATGTTCTAATAGCTTTTAGTATTCCTTCACCTTTTGGAAAACCACTTAAAACATAACTGAGGCCAACATCACGCTGTGGCGTTCCTCCGGAACAAGCCGCTATTTCACGTCTCTCATCGATAAGAACTGTTTTGATAAGTTTATTATTTTTTTTAGTAACAGAAATTTTACGTGCAATATCTCTTAAAATTGTTGTTTTACCACTTGCTGGCACCCCCACAATAAGAACTCCACCTAAATTGGAATCTAATTTCTCAAAAATTTTTTCTGAACATCCAACCACATCACGTGAAATTCTAAAATTCAATGCGGAGATTTCACTTATGTTTGTAATTTCACCACAACTATTTATTATTGCAGTACCGCATATCCCTACACGATGACCACCACGTAAGGTAATGAATCCACTTTTTATCTGATTTTGAAAGGAATAAACAGAAAAACCACAAAGAACACGTAAAGTTTCTAAAATTTCAAAAGAATTTATAATTGGTTTTTCAAAAGGAAATTCTGAAACTTCACCGCCAAAACCGACAAAAAATGACTTCATAAAAGTTTCAATAACAATGTTTTTCCCGGCGCGAAGGCATATTTCACAGGTTTCAGCTTTAATTTCGTCATTTATAGGTTCAATGATTTCTCGAACCCTAAGACTTAAGTTTGCTGTAACTTCATTAAAAGAGCGTGTGTCATCATTTACCATAAGTTCTCCCTACTTTTTTATTTTTTCTATTATTTTTATTATCTTTAAAAAATCTGTAACAAAAATTAAATCAGCTTTTGTTTTTGGATTTATAAGCGGTTTCATTGCCTCAATAAACTGCAATTCTTTACAATCATCTTGCTCAAAATTGTTAATTTGGTTCATTATTTGTGAGATGGATTCAAAATTAGGGTTGAAATTCTTCGTTAAATGCATGTTCGCATGAGAAGAAAACCCTGCGTCGCGTGAAGAAAGAAGCATCACCATATTTTTCAAAATTTCATCTGAAATCAACCAATGCACCTCCAATTTTTGAGTTACTCAAATTTATGTTGAAATTCGATTTTTTATTACTTGGGGAAAATATGGTCTTAAATTTATTAATATTCATCAGACTAGAATCAAAAATTATCTTTGATGTAATCTTAAATAATAACGCGGTATTGCTAAAAATAGGTACATTTTTTTGAGATTTCCGGCTGTTTGTTTGACCCAATTATTTACGGAAATATAGCTCATCTCGAGCAATCTTTCGATTCTTCGAAATCAATTCCTTCATTACAATATCTCTTGGTGCCTTATTTTTAACAGATTCTGGATAGCCTCTTTGTTGTTTGCATACTACATTTGCAATCTTGCATAAATATCTTTTGCTTGCTCTTTATAAACCACATTTTACTTTTTCAATTTTTCCGCATTTGGGACATTTTATATTATCATTAATGAAATCATTTGAATCTGCTTTTAGCAACGTCTTAATTTCGTTATTCATGAAAATATTTAGCAGTTGTACCTCTCTAGAGCGTAATTGACTTTCTACAAAGGGATGATAGAATTGGTTCGTCCAGAGTAGAAAATATTTTGGGGGCTTTAACGTATGATAGATTTGAATTTTATTAGGGATAATGTTGAAGATGCAAAATTGCTTTTCAAAAAAAGGGCATGCGGTGTGGATGTCGATGAGTTTTTACGCTTACAATCTTCGCTTAACTCTAAAAAAAACGAAATGGATTTATTGAAATTTGAACAAAAGAAGTCTGGTAGAGATGCGGCGGCTTCTATTAAATATAAAGTAAACGAACTGAAGAAAGAGGTTGAATCCTTGGAGGCCGAGCGCGATAAGCTCTGGTTACAGATGCCTAATTTGCTCGCTTTTGATACTCCTGAGGGCAAAAGTGACGAAGAAAATGTTGAATTAAAGCGTACGGGTGATTTTAAAAGATTTGATTTTCAACCTCAGCCACATGAAGTTTTAGGTAAGAAGCTCGGGATATTAGATCTGGAGCGTGGTGCGAAAGTTTCAGGTAGTGGTTTTTATTATTTAATCGGAGCCGGAGCGGAGCTCGCTTTTGCCGTTTATTCTCTTTCTTATGAAATTCTTCGTAAAAAAGGTTTTACTTTTGTTATTCCCCCGATTTTTACGAGCCGAAGAAGCTTCATGGGTACGGGGTATTTTCCTTTCGAGCCTGAGCAAAATTACAAAGTGGAGGGCGAAAATTTATATGCTATAGGAACCTCTGAACAAACTTTGTTGGCTTTTCATGACAGCGAGATTTTAGATGTTAACGACTTTCCAATTAAATATGCCGCAGTAACTCCATGTTTCAGAACTGAATCTGGTTCTTACGGAAAGAGTTCAAGAGGAGCTTTTAGGGTTCACCAATTTAATAAAATGGAACAAATTATTTTTTGTTTGCCTGAGGATTCCGAAAATTGGCATGAAAGTTGCCTTGAGAACATTGAAGAATTAATGGTTGCGTTAGAGCTTCCCTACCGTGTTGTTAGAGTTTGTGTAGGGGATATGGGAGCACCGGGTTATAAAAAATATGACGTAGAAGCTTGGTTTCCTTCATTTGAAAGGTTCCGTGAGACGCATTCCAATACTAATCTTCTTGATTTCCAAACACGCCGTTTATGTATACGTTCAGAATTTAATGGAAAAAAGTTTTTTCCGCATACAATATCTTCTACTATGATTACTGACCGTGCTGTTCTTGCTATTCTTGAAAATAACCAGCAGTCTGATGGCAGCATTGTGATTCCGGGAGCATTGAGAAGGTTTATGGGTGGCAAAGAAAAAATTTCGGTTTCTTAGTTTGGAGCATTATATTGCGTGTCGGTTATTTCCGGTCGTGTGTTTTAAGATGTAGGAATTTTTGGCATGGAGTTGATGTGATGAAATTTTTTCTTATAAGCGATAATGTTGACACCCTCGTAGGATTGGGTTTAGTGGGCATTAAGGGTGTTATAACTCATTCGGAAGAAAAAGTTAAAGAACTTTTGAAAACAGCTGTAGCGGATGAAGATATTGCGATCATACTCATTACTCAGGAATTAAATGCCAAATGTATCAAATGGATCGATGATTTCCGTCTGAAATTTTTTAAGCCCTTGGTTGTGCAGATTCCAGATCGGCATGGCGGTTTGAAATTTGGTGGAGCAATTTCAGATTTGTTGGGTATTTCTTCGAAAGGTTCCGAAAGGTTCTTAAAAAATGTTGTATGAGGTTTTCAGATTTTAGATGTGTATAATTTGTATAATATTTCAGTAATTAAAAGTTTGCTTTCTGAAAATGACTTAAGAGTAACAAAGGGTTTAGGCCAAAATTTTTTGATCGATAGAAATGTTTGCCGAAAGATTGTTTCTTGTTCTGGTTTTGGCGTTGAAGACGGAGTTATTGAAATTGGTGCCGGTTTAGGAACTTTAACGTCGGAGCTGGCATTGGAATATAGAAAAGTAGTAGCTATTGAGGTTGATTCAAGATTAATCAGAGTTTTACATAAAACTCTTCGAAGCTTTGACAACATAAAAATTATAAACGACGACGCTCTTAAAATAGATTTTAATAAATTAATTTCGGAAGAATTTATTCAATGCAAAAGAATTGTAATTTGTGCTAATTTGCCCTTTTACATTACTACTCCTATTGTAATGCATATTTTGGAAAATAATAATTATCTGGATGGCAGATTAGAGTCGATGACTTTAATGGTACAAAAGGAAGCGGCGCAGAGAATGACTGTGTTACCTGGCTCTCGTATGTGCGGAGCGGTTACTTTTGCAATTAATTTTTTTTCATCTCCACGGCGGATGTTTGACGTTTCAAAAAATTGTTTTTTTCCTGCTCCAAATGTGGACTCTAGCGTGATAAAGCTCGATTTATATGGAGGTAAATGGTTTCTTGTTAAAGATCGTGAATTTTTTTTCAACATTGTGCGTGCCGCATTTTTTCAGAGACGTAAAAATTTGGCAAACAGTTTAAGCCAATGGTTAAAGTTGGAAAAAAAGAAAGTTTCAGAAACACTTGAATCGATAATGATTTCGTCTTGCGCTAGGCCGGAAAGTCTTAGTTTCGAGGATTTTTCAAAGATATCAAATACTTTTTTCGATATCATTTTTTAAGGTTGATATTGATGAGATTATTGAGTGGTTATCATCGGGGGTCGTTTTCTTATATTGATATGTTTAAAAAATTAGAAATATTGTGTTGACAGATTTTTTAAAAAATATTAAACTTCGAGTAGTGTTTTTTAGCGGAGGATTTTTGATGGTTGCCAAGTTTGTCGGAAGTCGTACTGAGAATAATCTTTTTGCTGCTTTTGTGGGTGAGAGTCAGGCACGGAATCGTTACTCTTTTGCGGCTTCGTTTTTTGCTTCGGGGAGACTGAAAGTTCTTGAAAAATTATTTTTATTTGTGGCTGACCAAGAAAAGCAGCATGCTAAAATTTTTTATAATTTTTTGTCTTCTTTCGGAAGTGATCGTGAAATAAATATTGAAGGCGCGAGTTATCCTGTTGATGTTTTGAATAATTCTGTCGGAATTTTTGAGAAATCGCAGCGTAATGAACTAGTTGAACATGAACTTTACAAAGAGTTTGGCGAAGAAGCGCGCTACGAAGGTTTTAGTGAAATTTCCAAAAAATTCTTGGAAATATCCGAAATTGAGAAGTCACATGGCGAAAGATTTGGTGAGTTTGCTGGCCTTTTAAGGGGAAACGAATTGTTTGCATGTAAATCTGGCAATTCTTGTTGGTTGTGTCTTGAGTGTGGTAAAATTTATAATGGGTGTCAGGCACCTCAAGAATGTCCTGTTTGTGGTCACCCATTTGGTTATTTTCTCAAGAAAGATTTGTCATTGCTTTGAAGCGCAAGAAAATAAAAGTTTCGATCTTTGGTTTTTCTGTTTTATTTTTTGTTTTATTTTGTGCGTTTGCTTCACTTTATACATTTTGGAAAAGCCCGTTTGGTTTTTTTGGATGCGAAGTTGAGTCTGATTCTTGTGACGTTCTTAGAGTTCATTTTTTGAGTGTAGGTTCTGCGGATTCTATCGTTATAGAATTTTCAAAGAAAGGGTGTAGTTCGTGTTATGCGTTAGTCGATGCTGGTGATATAGGGTCTCACGAGGTTTGTGATTATTTATATAAATTAAATGTAAAAAAAATTAATTATGCATTTTTGACACATCCTCATAGGGATCATCTGGGTCAGTTCCCTGAGGTTTTGGGGTCGTTTCAAGTTGATATGTTCGTCACGAATAAAAACGCTACTAATTTTGAAAAATATGGTATAACAAGCAAAAAATTGTGGGAAATTGTTAAAGAAAAAGGAATACCGTTTAAGTTTGTTATGTCTGGTGCACGCTTTTTGTTAGGCGAGGTTGAAATATTTGTCTTGGGTCCGGTGTTTGATTATGGTGACGCAGAGAAAAATTTAAATGATAGTTCTCTTGTTTTGTCGGTTAGGTTTAAAAATCGGGCTTTTCTTCTTACCGGGGATGCGACTTCAAAATCAGAGCGGGATTTGATAGAAAATTGCAAAGATTGTCTACAGGCTGATCTTTTGAAGTTGGGCCATCATGGAGGAGGCGGTTCCACGTCTTCCAAGTTTTTGCGCCATGTTAGTCCGAGTGTGGCAGTTCTTTGCGCAGGGAACCAAGAAAGTGTTGCTAAAAAGGGATATTTGAGAGCGTTAAAGTATGGTGTTCCTGTTTATAAAACTTGTGATGGCAACGTTGTTGTTACTACCGATGGGGTTTCTCCGTTGACTATCAAAACAGAGAGAGCTTCTTTGCGAGGGGCAGCCTAAAGTTATTTTCTTGGTGTGATAAATTTGAATTTAATAGGTGTTGATTTGGGTTTGGTGCGTACGGGAGTAGCTCTTTGTGATGCTTCCGAAATTTTGGCTTATCCTTTTTGTTTGATAGAAGAATCAAATAAACATAAACTTGTTGAAAGATTGGTTGAAATTGTTGAAAAAAAACAAATAACAACTGCAGTTGTTGGTTTGCCTAAAAATATGGACGGAAGCCTTGGGAAAAGCGCAATTTATGTTAAAAATATTTTCCATAATTTCAAAAGATCTGTAAAGAAAGAAATTGAGTTCATTTTGTGGGATGAACGGCTTAGTACTGCAAGTACAATAAAAAATTTTAATGAAGCAAAGATTTTTGGTAAAAAACGAAAAAAATTTGTGGATTCTTTTTCAGCTTCAAATATTTTACAAAATTATTTAGATTTTAAGCATAGTTTTTTTAATAAAGGTTCATAATCAAAATCTAAAATGGGTCAATAATTTTTTTCTAATTGAAATCATACAATTTGATTGACCCAGCCAAGCATATTGTGGAAAAGTTCATACCTTTGTTGAAAGAGAAATCGTCTTTTACGTCATCATTTGGCACGTTTTGCCAGAAAAACATATTGTTGGTCAAGCCTTGAAATGATTTCTAATTCTGTTTTGACGTGAACAAATGCACCTATTTTTAGCAATACCACTATTTTAATTCAGAAATTGACGATTTTAAGTCATTTTTACTAAACAAAAATGTACCAGCTACAAGGATGTCAGCACCAGAATTTTTTGAAATCTTTGCAGTTTCAGGATTTATCCCGCCATCCACCTCAAATAAAACTGGAATTTTCATAGAACTAGCGTATCTAACCAACTCTTGTAGCTCCAATATCTGACTTTTTATAAAACTTTGACCTCCAGCCCCGGGTTCAACCGTCATGATGGTTACCATATCCACGGTTTCTAGAAAGGGCAAAACTTCGCTTACTGAAGTCTTTGGGCAAACTGCCAGCCCTACTTTCTTCTTAAAATTTTTTATCTCTCTAATTGTTGAAGCAACATTTGACGTTGCTTCTAAATGGAAAATAATAACATCACCTCCAGCACTTATGAAACGTTCAACCAACCTAATAGGTTCAGTCGTCATAAGATGGATCTCAAACGGCAAATTGGAAAACCTTCTCACTGCTGAAACAACACCGGGACCAAAAGTGATATTAGAGACAAAACATCCGTCCATAATATCAAAATGCAAAAAGTCAGCCCCAGCATTGGTCAACCTCTGTACTTCTTGACCAAAATTTGCAAAATCACAAGCTAAAAGAGAAGACGAAATTTTCAAAATTTTCCCTAAAATATTAAAATTTAAGACTCCATTAAAGAAATCAAAAAATACAATTAAGATTTTTCAAAACAACTTCATAACTAACCTCATAATTTTAAATTAAAATATATAATCACCAAAGTGTAATTCTATTACAAGTTTGACAAAATGTCAAAGGTTAAGCATTAATAAATAAACGTATAATATTCATCGCTCTAGACTAACAAAAAACCTCGTACTCTTTGATAATGCCGGATAAACTGGCAATTAAAGTTTTTCATCAACTCTCATATCCTTTACCATCGAATTCCGTTAGATGAAATTTTGTAAAGCTCAATGTCGTTAATATGACACTTTTGACTGGTAAACTCCTGCTGTGGTTTATTCTGAAATGCTTTTTGTAGCTAATGACCAAACCATCATATCCATACTAGACGTTATAGATCTATGTCAATGTGAGAATTTTTTGATATAAGCGCGATTTATACATGCAGTTTTTATATGAGTTTCAAAAAATCAAATTCTAAAAGTATTCAGCGGCAATTCAGGGCGCGAAGGATTATACCGACCAGCAAATTGCAAGCATTGCTACCGGGAGCGGCGTTTTTGTTTACAAAGGCACCGTCCCTACTTATTCTGATTTACCGTCCGAT
>JAISNY010000039.1 GCA_031275995.1 Oscillospiraceae bacterium
GATTTTTAAATTCAAAAACTTCAGAGAAATCACAATATTTAATGATTAAAAAAACAAAATAAATAAAAATAAAACAAATAAAACAAATAAAACAAATAAAACAAATAAAACAAATAAAACAAATAAAATAAATAAAATAAATTTTCAGCCAAAAATTGGCTGATTTTTTGTGCAAAAAGATTGCTAAAAAATTCGAAGGCTCAATAACTGGCACTCATTATGTTTGTAAACGTAAGAAAATTACGTTTTAAAAAAAATAGCCATTTTAACATCGAAATAGATTTCATCATCTGTATAGTTTTAAAACAATCGTTTCCAAAATCGCTGCTACAAAAAGAATTATAGCAATTATTAAAAATGATATCAAAGTTTTTTTATAATCTTTTTTGAATTTTAAAAACGTACTTGAAATCATCATAAATACTGATGATGAAAGTTCGAGTAACATAAAAATAACAGACAACCATAATTTTGAAATTATCGAAAATTTTATTAATGCGCCTAATGTAAATGCAGAATTTGCGCACCACAATCCGCCTAATATGCCATAAGTCCAATAATTTAACCAAAAAATTATAAACAAAACCGCTAAATTATTTGAAAAACACCACAAAAAATTTTGCCAATCGCTTGTTGTTTGCACTTTTGTAAGCATTCCCAACACATTCGAGGGCAGAACACCATTCGATTCTGCCCTAAATAAAATTCCCCATACAAAAAATACGGTAACAACTGCCAATTGCGACATTGATATTATTTTAATTTTTCTGTTCATTGATTTTGCTTCAACTTGTATCGCGCAAAAATTTCTACAAAAATAAGAATTAAAATTGGAAACGCATATTTTAAAATTGAACTAAAATCGCCGATTTCACAGAAAACTATACAAAAACCCACGCACAATGAAAGAATTATTTCATTAACAAATACCGATGATACCAAAAAATTTTCATTTGGCTTCATTGATTCCGCATTTTTTATATATCTGAGAGAAACGAAGAGCCACGAAAAACCAACCAAAAATACAAAAATTGGACTTTGTTTTATAAAAATGAGCCATATCCCTGTTATGATAAAAACAATAGAAACAACAAATATTATTTTAGCAATAAAAGAAATTATTTTTATCATGAACTCATCTAAAATAATATTCATTAGGTCAATGCAGCTCCGGCAAGTACTGCACCACCGACCATAGCAAGACCGGAAAGCGCTGCCGCGCCCATCGCTGCGGGAGCAATGGCCGCTTCTGCCGCAACCATTCCTGCGCCGCCAAGCGTAGCTTCAACCGCGGCTGCTCCCGGAACTGCTACAGGGGCAACAGCTGCGCCAACCGTAATAGCACCGCCGGTAATGGTAGCCAAAGCGTTTGCTCCTACCGCACCCGCGGCAGCTACAAAACTTCCTCCTGTTGCAGCTGCGCCTATTCCGGAAGCCAATGCCGCAACCCCGACGCCAACCGCACACTGGTTTAGACTAAAAATATTTTTTGTAAACTTATAATTTTTTCCCAAATCAACACTACCAACAGTCTTTCCATTCTTGATTTCACAAAAATTCGTGCCTTCGCTTCGATATTCATATGTATTGCCTTTAAATTTACTGATAGCACACGATGAATTTATCACATTAGTCGAAACGTAGTTCATATACATAGTGCCCATGCAAATCAATGCCATTGCACCATTAACCAATTTAAAAAAACTTTTCGTTTTCATAAACAACTCCATAAAATAAAAGTATTATTAAATAAAAATACTATTCAAAAAATACCAAAAAACCTTGCCTTTAAATTATTCAAAAAAAATTACGAACTATTCATTTTATTTTATTATTTCAAAAAATATGTATTGGCACTAATGATAATTTCGGATATGCTAGTAAGTGTATCGAATAATTTTAAAAAATACAATGCACTTTCCTACATTTTTTGGCACTGCAAAAAAAAGATAATGTCCTATTTTAGCAATGCCCTGCAAAAATATGACTTGTATTTATTCTTAAATTTGATAAACTGGATTTTGAGATTTGATAAATTAAGAAGTATCAAAAATTTATTGAATTTTGTGAACTTTGATAACTGAATAAAATTTTAAAGTAAGGCGAATATTGAATCGGTAATGATTTAATATTTTAAAATTAGTTTGATGTTTATTTTAAAAAATGTTAATTTGTCGATTTCGATTAAATTTAACAGAAACTAAATAAATCAGATAGCTAATTAACAAATTAGTAATTAATTTTAAATATTCAAAAACTCTGTTTTATTAAATCTATGGGTTTTCGAAATTAAAATTATTTTATGAGCCTTAACATTGAGTTTTATTTCAGTGAAAGCGTTCCCAAAATACAAAGAAAAAGAAAGTTAAAAAAGAGGTTTGACACATGGCAAGAGCGATAATACTTGGCAAAACCGGGCCAACAGGAGCAACTGTGAAGCGTAGTTATATTCCCGATGGAAGTGGTGGTGGAGTTTGGTATAAAGACAAGCATGCTGTGGCCTTATTAAGACTGTTGTAACGACGACGAGTTGGTTTTATAATGTATGTCAAAAAATTAGTTTAGACGGTGAATTTCAGACGAAAACAGAAGCAATACAACAATTGTTCAAAAAATTCGAAAAAGAAAAGATGTTTTCGGGTGCAGCTCTCATTGAAAAAGATGGGAAAGAAATTTTTTCTTATTGTTGCGGTGAAGCTCACAAAGGCTTTAAAATCAAAAACACGATAAATACAAGATTTGACACGGCTTCTGTTACAAAATTATTTACATCGGTCAGCGTTTTACAACTGGTGGAACAGAAAAAATTAAAGTTTGAAGATAAAATTTTTGAACTTTTATCACTGGATTATTATGGCGAAAAAGTGACAGTTTCAAAAGATATAACGATATATCAACTGCTTACCCATACTTCCGGAATGGCTGATGATGCCAACGAAGAATTCGGTGAAGATTACGATTTGCTTTGGAAAGACAAGCCCAATTATTCTGTTCATGAAAATAAAGATTTTCTGCCGAATTTTATTTACAAAGAGCCACTCTTCACTCCTGGTGAGAAGTGCGGTTACAACAACTGCGCCTACATTTTACTTGGACTCATAATTGAAAAACTAACAAGCAAGAATTACAGAGATTACGTGAAAGAAAATGTTTTTGATAAAGTTGATATGAAAGATTCTTGTTTTTGTGCTATGGACGAAGTGAATAAGAATGTTGCAGAAGGGTATTTTTCTGAATACTCAGATGACGGAAAATTTTTAAAATTCAAAAAAAATATTTATTCTTACCCTCCGATAGGAACAGCAGATTCGGGTGCATATACGACTTGTCGTGATATGATGAAGTTTATGAAATCTTTGCTTAATTTCAAGCTTTTAGGCAAAGAAATGGTTTCGGAAATTTTAAAGCCAAAAGCAGTTCACACTGATAAAGATACCCGAAAATACATGATGGGATATGGCTTTGAGTTTGAAATGTTTCCAAAAACCAATGATATCATGTACATAACAAAAGATGGTTGCAACAAGGGAGTGGCGGTGAAATTTAATTATTATCCAAGAGAAAATGCAAATTATATTGTGATGGCGAACCAGGATTGTGATGTTTGGGATCTCTCGAGGCAAGTGTCTAAAATAATAATGAGAAATGAGAGCTACCGGTGAGAGTAATCATACTTGGTGCAAATGGAAGCGGCAAATCAACAGTTGGGCATGAACTTGCAAATTTGCTGACTTGTGCGCACTTTGACACAGAAGATTATTGGTTTCATAAAAGTGAGATACCTTATACCACCTCTCGACCGCCGGAAGAAAGAAACGCACTGTTTTTCTCTGATATTAAAAAATATGATTCCTATGTGGTTTCCGGTAGTGTTTCACAATGGGATAAAGCATTTTTAAAATTATTTGACCTTGCTGTATTTCTCGAAGTTCCTTCCGATATTCGGGTTGAAAGAATTGAAAATAGGGAGCACGACCGTTTTGGCAATAGAATTCGCAAATGCGGCGATATGTATGAGCAACACTTAAAATTTATTGAATATGCAAATCATGTGGACATCCCATTGCTCAAAAAGGAAGCCGAAAAATATTTTTGCCCTGTTATTTATGTTGATGGCACGGAAAATTATAATAGTATAGTTAAAAAAATTAAGAAGCGGATTTCATGATTAAACCAAAAATGTTTAAAAAAGGTGATACCGTTGCGCTTGTATCGCTTTCTGCCGGAATAGCAGGAGAAGCAAACTTTATCCACAGATACGAACTTGGAAAAAAGCGTCTTGAGGATAAGTTTGGTTTAAATGTTGTAACAATGCCAAATGCTTTGAAAGGTATAAAATATCTAGACGAGACCAGAGCGTAAGATTTAGTGGATGCGTTTTCTGACAAAAGCATAAATGGTATTATCACGATGATATGCGGCGATGATACTGTCAGAATATTAAAGTACATCGACGCCTTTTTGAAAAAAAATCTCTGTGTAAAACATAAGCTGTACCGTATACATCTTGGGAATTACCTGAACTTAAAGAATTTTGTAATTCCTTTGAATTTTGATAGAAATGGGTGCCTTCAATTAATTTTTTTAAAAGTTTTGTAGCTGTTTTATTTTGGTGTTTAACGTCAGTACCAGTGTACGTAAGTTTTTTCTCTGTTGGTAAGGATTTATTAAATTCACAAAGTTTTGTTAAATATTCATAATGTTCGTTATTGTTCGTCGAGGTCCTTCCAAGTGCTTCAAAAACTGTGTCAAGATTTGCTGTATCTCCAGTTTGTAAAGAGTCTTAATGTAATGTGAGTTTGAAAAACTGTCTTCAGCCAAAATATATTTTAGATTGGCGTTTTTAGATAAATGTTTTATTAATCCCATCTGTAAATCAAAATTTTTCTGACTGGTGTGCATTTCACCGCTTAAAAACACATCATATTTATCTGTTTCAAGTAAATCAAAATTCGAAGAATTATTAATTAGAAAAATAAGTTGCAAGTTCTTTGTTGTGCTGTATAAATTTTTGTGTTTGTGCAAAACACCTTTCAACCAAAGGTTATTTGAACTACTTGTAAAATCACAAGCAAAGTTACTATTATTCCAAGTATTCTAGTCTTTTTTGAATTTGCCATATTGTTTAATCTTCTTTTCTAATTCTCATAATTAAATTTTTGAAGAATAGCTTTCAATATCCCACAAACTCACAGCTTGCCTTCGGGCTTTCCATATCAAAAATCAAGTTATTGTTTTCATAGAATTTAAACCTTGCTTTGCATGACGGTGACTCTTTAATTATACCAGACATTTCCCCTTGAATAGGTGAGAATAAAGCATGAGATTTACGGCTTTGAGTACAAATTTCAAGTTTCAAATTTTTGTTGCCGACTACTATTTTATCTTTTTTACATTTTAAAACTTTTCCACCGTTGTATGTAGCAATTCTATATTCTTTATTTTTATAATGGATTATGCAAATTAACCCTTCAAAATGAAAACCAAGAAAAGGAATGTCCGCAATAGCAGCAGTTACCGAACAATTTTCATAAAAATCATTGCTGTGAACCCAGGCATAACGCTCGGGAAATGAACAACCACTGTCTTTTTCAATGTAGCCAGTACCACCATTGAGATCAAAATGTCTGTCGTTAATATCAACATAGCTGTTTAAACTATGGTGCATACTTATAATTCCGTGCCTACACTGAGGTAAAAATTTAAACGGACCCATAATATCGTATTTTATAGGCGTTAAGTTAGAATAATTTATCTTTCCTTTAATTTTAAAATCTGGCTTATTTATGTCGATTTCCATTCCACTGAAAGAAAAAATATTTTTATCAATTTTTATATTTTCACCTTTGCTAAACTCATTTTTATCAAAATCAATGTTGTATGACCCTTCATCTGTCACGATTTGAATAAAAGCTTTATCATGACAAACGCCTGGAATAATCGAAATCGTATCATTTTTATTTTGATGTTTAAAATACCAACCTTCAAAAAACTTCCTAAACATTGGCATCCTCCATCGCAGGATTGTCAATGAGTTTGCCATCTTTTTCAAATCGAGAACCATGACATGGGCAATCCCAGGAATGCTCCTGCTTATTCCACTTCAAAGCACATCCAAGATGAGGGCATCTCGGTACAGTAGGAGTAACGAAAGTTTTTAAAGTTTCACCTAAATTTACAAAAACTTGAGGTTTTAAAATACTTCTTGAAGGCGAAAAAACCTCAGCAAAATCGTTCTTTTTTTCAAGAACCAAATCACAAAGAATCTGAGCCGCAACCATAGATGAAGTCATGCCCCATTTGTTAAATCCGGTTGCAACAAACAAATCAGGTGTATGTTTTGAATATTGGCCAATGTACGGAACGCTATCTAGCGTCATACAGTCCTGAGTTGCCCAAGAATACTTTTCTCTAGCTTCAGGATAATATTTTTTATAAATTCTCTGATTTCATTATAAGTGCCGCCTTTTTTGCCTGTTCTGTGATCTCCGCCGCCAATAAAAAGAAGGTCTTTATAATTTCTAAAATACATTCCGTTCTCGGCCTCGTTTAGATACATTCCATCAACATTAGGCGCATTCTCAACTGCCACAACATAAGAACGCCCTTGATACATTTTCAAAAAATAAAGACCGCAAGTATTTATAAATGGAAAGTGCGTTGCCACAATAATTTTCTTAGCGGTAATTTTGTTATTATCAGTCAAAACTGTATTTCGCTGAATATCACGAACAAAGGTGTTTTCGTAAATATTTAAATTTTCTGATATTTTAGAAATAAATTTAAGCGGATTAAATTGAGCTTGGTTTTGGAACTTTACGGCACCTGATATTTTAAACGGAAATGGAATTTGGGATATAAATTCTGTGTTATATCCTAATTTTTGAAGAGCCTTGATTTCGCTTTCAATCTTTTCTTTTCCGTGAATTGAATAAGTATATGCCGGCTTTTCTTCAAAATCACATTTTATGTCTTTGCAGAGTTCTTTATATGTTTCAAGTGCTGATTTATTAGCTTCAAGATATTGCTTTGCCAGTATTTCACCGAACTTTTTTGTTAATTTATCATAAATCAAACTATGCTGAAAAGTTAGCTCCGCAGTGGTATTTTTCGTGATTCCCATGCCAACTCTTTGACCTTCAACTAGCATGTAATCTACGCCAAGTCTATTCAAGAAATAAGCACACAAAATTCCAGCAATCCCGCCGCCAATGATTAAAACATCGGTTTTTTGGTCGCCTTCAAACTTTGGAAATTCCTTAATATTTAAATTCTCTAACCATACTGATTTTATATAAATCACCTGAAATCACTTTTATAAATAGTGTTCGCAGATGTCTGAAACTTTATACTTTTCTAAAACTTATTCTTGATTTTTTCACTTTAGCCAACCTCGCATTTTTCGTGAATTTATGCTACGATTACGTTATAGATAAACATAGATAAATAAGGTGAATCAAAATTTGATACTTTCAGGATGCAGTTACGATAACATTGGTCCATATTTGAAATTTTGTGATATTGATTCGGGTAAATATCACAAGCAATATTTAAATAAAGAATATTTAACGGTGCGCAAACTTGATAGAAGATACTGCATAGGACTTTATGACTTATCTGTTTTATCGTATAAACCTTGCCCATATAAAAATAAACTCGAACTGGGTTCTAAACCAAATAACTGCAGCGACTGCTATAGCAAAATAGGATTTAATCCTGCGTTTTATAACACCAAAAAAATTTCGCCAGAGCAACTTGAATACAACAAAAAGAATCACGTTGTTTATTTAGCATATTTCTCACCTTTACATATAAAAGTAGGTATTGCATCTGAAAAAAGAGCGGAATTGCGCCTGCTTGAACAAGGAGTAAGATCTGCTTTTATTTTAAAAACTTTCCCAAATGCATATTTAGCCAGGGAGTTGGAGCATAAAATATGTCACGGTGAATATGAAGTTTTAGAACGGTTGTTATCAGAGCAAAAAACTAATATTTTTTGTAACACTAAATACGATTCCGGAGTTGCTCTAAAAAACTTAAATGAAACCTTGAAATCAATAGACATTTATCCTGAAAGTTCATTTTTAGAATTTGATTCAAAATATTTTAATGGGAATATTTACGATTTTGAAAGTTTAGAAAATATTAAAAATCCAAAATATTTATCTGGTGAAACTGTTGGGATGATAGGTAATGCTATACTGTTAAAGCAAAACGGTACCTTTTTCCTGATTTCAATAAAAAAATTTATATCTTATGAAATCGAAATAGAGAAAAGTGAAAATTTCATCAAATATGAGATTGCAGCTAAACAAACTTCTTTATGGTAACAAAAAAACAAATAATTTGGTGTTAAAATATGAAAATAAATGTAGTTTTAGTCGAACCCGAGATACCGCAAAACACAGGAAATATTGCAATAACCTGCAGTTGTACGAATTCAAAATTGCATCTAATAAAGCCTCTAGGATTTAGCTTGGAAGAAAAATATCTAAAACGTGCAGGACTAGACTATTGGGATAAAATAGATTTAGAAATATACGAAAATCTAGATGGTTTTTTTTGAAAAATACATCATTAATCAAAATAATATGTTCTTAGTTGAAACAAGAACTCCTACAAAATACACTGGTTGCGGGAGCAGGATTTGAACCTACGACCTTCGGGTTATGAGCCCGACGAGCTACCAAACTGCTCCATCCCGCGAAACTATAAAAATTTACTTAAACTACGTTCAGTTTAGCGCTAGAAAGCTATAATGTCAATAGTATACAAATAAAAAAGAGGAAAAATTAATCATGAGGTGATTAGAATGAACAAATGTTCAAGATGTGAAAGTGAATTGTATTGGAAACGCGGTTTTTCAGGGCGCGGGAAACGAGGTACACGTGTAAAAAGTGCAATTATACCTATAATTGAAAGAATATGGAAGTATTCAGACGCACATAAAGAAGCGCTCAGATGCCACAACGAAAGAATCCCGTTCAAAATAATTGAAAGATTACCGCATATCGGCCACAACTTGTTTGTTCGTTGGGTCAAAGAGGCGTCCGGTCAAATCAAAAAAATTGTAAGTCAACCTCAAAAAGAGGGAAAATGCGATTTTTGGAAATTGATGAACTTTGGCATTTTCTGTTCTTTTCTGTTCACAAAAAAACGGAATCCGAGTTTGTATCGCCTTTGAACGATCAAAACAATCGATAAAAGGATTTTTCATAGGCAACAGATCGCAAAAAAATTTTGAAAACTTTTCTTTAAGATAAAATCATTCATCGAACTTTCTTAACTTTAGGATAGACTCATTTTTCCCAGGTTTATAAATTATTTTATTTAATTTTGTATCTTCTGCCTGGTAGTGACTCGATTAAATTCAAAATTTCCATTTTTGTAATTAATGGCAAAAGTTTTTTGATGCTCATCCTTGATTCATTCTTTATTTCATCAATATGGGAATTACCCTTTTTTATAGCATCAATAATTGGAATAAATTCATCCGGAACTTTTTTTTGATTAACTTCAAATTCTGTGCTACAACCCGCGGATTTTTCCGGTATAAAATTTGCATTTATATTTTTATAATCATCAACAACTTCCCTAGCGCTTCGAATCACCTTTGCGCCATCGCGAATAAGCGCAAAAACACCGTCGGAAAGTGGATTTTGCGCCAAAACAGGTACTACAAAAACATCTCGACCTTGCTCGGCTGCAAAGCTCGCAGTAAGAACCGCTCCGCTTCGCAACCCGGCCTCGACAACGACTACACCTAATGAAATTCCGGAAATTATCCTGTTTCTAACAGCGAAACTGTATTTTAAAACAGAAGTTCCTGGTGGAAATTCAGAAATAAGCGCTCCACCGGATTTTACAATTCGGCGGCGTAAACCTAAGTTTGCCTCAAGATAAGGAAAATCCAACCCACAAGCTAACACTGAAATTGTCTTCCCACCGCCTTCAATCGCACCTTTATGTGCTGATGAATCTGCGCCAAGTGCTCCTCCGCTTATGACTGTAACTCCAAGGTTTGCAAATTCTTTGGAAATTTCATATGCCATCTCGCTGCCATAACACGTGGCGTTTCTGCTGCCAATTACAGAAATAGGAAACTTAGATGACAGTATTCTTACATTGCCTTTTACATATAAGACACATGGGGGGTTGCTTATCTGACGCAGGAATTCAGGGTAGAAAATACTCGGTAGGCTCACAATACTCTGACCTAGCGTAATGCACCTTTCAAATATATTTGAAGCAACTTTAAGATCATTTTCACTTAAATTTTGGATTTCTTTTTTTGTTAAAAAATCGCAACGATTCCAAAAATCTTTTCCTAATTTATAAAACTCACTCAAAGGTTTCCCGAGCGAAAAAATATTCAATGCTTTACGGCTTCCGTAACTTAAAGACTGCTGAAGCCAAATCCAATAAATATCTTCTGAAACACTCGGATCTTCTGGCGAGAAAATTTCGCGTCACCTGACCTTAAATTTAAATAATTCCCAGATTGCCATTGAAACCGAAACAGAAACATTTAGGGATTCGGCGAATTCAGACATCGGTATAGTCAGCCTAGCATTGCAGCAATCTAAAGTTTTAATGGATATTCCATGGCCTTCGTTGCCCGCAACCAACGCAACTTTCTTGCTTTCAAAGGTCGTTTCGCCTAAAATTTCAAAAGATTCTTCATTAGAACAAGGAACCATACCGTAAATTTTAAATTTAAAATTGTTCAAGTTAGACAAAAAATCACATATGTTTTCAACATAAACAATATTAACCTTAAAAACAGAACCTGCAGATGCACGAATCGTCTTCGGGTTAAAAATATCGCAAGAACCCTGAGAAAGAACTAAATTTTTAACTCCAAATGCGGCACAGGATCTAATTATAGCCCCTAAGTTACCCGGGTCTTGAACGTTTTCCAGAACAACAACTTCGCCTAATTTTTCTAAATCAAAAGATTTAACAGCAGGAACCCTGCACAAGCAAACTAAGCCGTAAGAGGATTCGACATCTGAAATTTTTCTGATAATATCCCCTTCAATTTCAAAGCACTCTGAAGTTCTATTCAAAAAATCAAAAAATTCGATATCTTTTTTTGTATCACTATCACAAAAAATCTCTAAAACTTCAACACCAGAAGAGCAAGCCTCACGGAGCATCTTCATACCTTCCAAAACAAACATCCCTTCGTTTTTACGAAAGGAAGCATCCTTAATAATTTTAGAAACATACATAATCCTCGAGTTTTTCCTGCTGGAAATCTTCAAAAATTCCACAACTAAAACTCAGTGCTAGATTTTCTAACCAAATCCGTAAAAGAAGCGGCATCGGAAATAGCAATCTCGGAAAGCATTTTGCGATTCAAATTTAAGTTTATACGCTTCAACCCGCACATAAATTTGGAATAATTAGTTCCGTTCAACTGGCAAGCAGCCGAAATTCGTGTGATCCAAAGACTTCTGAAATCACGCTTCCTGTGCTTTCTACCTATATATGAGTAATTTCCAGATTTCATAACAGCTTGTTTTGCCATTTTAAAATGCTTGCTTTTGGCTCCCCAATAACCTTTGGCTTGTTTTAAAACCTTATTTCTACGCTTCCTAGTAGCTAACGCACCTTTAACGCGCGACATCTCTTACTCCCCCTTCTACCTATAGATATGGAATTAGTCTTCGAATCTGAACAAAATTTGTTTTATCAACAGTGGCATCTTTTCTTAAATTACGTTTGCGTTTCCTGCTTTTTTTATTCAAAATATGATTTTTATTTGCGTGTGCTCTGATGATTTTCCCGCCACTGGAGACTTTGAACCTCTTCTTCGCACCGCTGTGAGTTTTTATTTTTGGCATAGAACATACACCCCCTAAACTTCAAAAATATCAAACAAAACTGTATACTTTATCTGAAAAAAATCAAAATTCCCGCAAATTCAACCAAAGTTTCTTAAAAAATCCACGTCAAATATCTTCTTTTTCGATTTTCGTCGTAGTATCTTCAACACCCTCTGGAGAAACTCCAGCGGGTCTCGCTGCCGACTTTTTGGCGTTAGTCCCCAAAATCATAGTAACGTACCTACCATCCCCAGAAGGTTCATTTTGAATCAAGGCGTAGTCAGAACATAAGCCATAAAATTTTCGCATCATCTGATGAGCGATCTCCGGATGAGCTTGTTCCCGACCTCTAAACCTTATCCAAACCTTAACCTTATTGCCTTCCTGAAGAAACTCACGGGCATGCCTCGCTTTTGTTTCTAAATCTCCGGAACCTGTGTTAACTGAAAGTCGGATTTCTTTAACTTCGGAAATATGCTGCCGCTTTTTCATCTCTTTTTCCTTCTTAGAACGCTCGAAACAGAACCTTCCATAATCCACAAATCTGCACACGGGCGCCCTGCCCGAATCGGAAACTTTCATAAGATCCAGAGAACGTTCCCCGGCGACACGAAGTGCCTCCCTCGTGTCCATAACCCCGAGCTTAACACCGTTTTCATCGACGACATAAACCTCTTTTTCGCGAATTTCACTGTTGAGCTGCACTTTTTTCGGGTTACTTATTTAATATCGCCTCCAAGCAAGATTGAATAGCCAAATAAAATTTTAACGGAACAACCTCGGTGATTTTAATGCAGATTAAACTCAAAGTCAAGGAGTAATTTTCAACTTACTTTTAGGAATTTGGAATCCTAAAATTATTCCTGAATAACAACCTTTTCATCCGATCATTGGCAGCGCACGAAGGTATACGAAGTCAAAGAATAAGGGAAGGAATAAGGTGTTTAAAAACCCAAACATAAAGAGAATTAACAACCATATGAATACTTTGAGAGACGGAATAAGATTT
>JAISNY010000001.1 GCA_031275995.1 Oscillospiraceae bacterium
TTTATCGGGTTCATTTGAGAAAATCACCTGCCCCGAACCAGTGAAAAACTTTGCAATTTCGTCGACGTCGTAGTTCCCAGCAAGCCCAATTTTTACCTCTTTTTCGTAGCTCCCGTACCCGAGTTCTTCAACAAAATCTCCGTCTTTTCCCTCAATTTCTGTGACATTTGTCCTAATATTCGGCTTCGCAATCGGCGGGAGCTCCTGAATCACAAGCCCTTCGATTGTGCTTGAGTTCGTACCGTTCCAAATTAAAAAATTCATGTTTCACCTCTTGAAAATTGCTTGGGAATCTAGCAAAAAATGCGGGTTTCACCATTTTGCTGACGTGCGGAAAATTATGAAAACAGGCATTTCAGAATGTTTTGCCGGCATCAGCAAAATGTTAGAATTTTCACGAAAACACCACCCTTTCCACTTGGTTGAAAACCGACAAGCTTTTTTGTCTCCCACTCTACTGCCGTCCAAAGCCAAATGTTTTTTTAAAATTAACACACATTTCGTCGATTTCTAAAACTTTTAATTTACGCGGTTTTTTAACCTTTTCGGCGTAATTTTAAATTTTTAAAGTTTCTCGTTTAACCCAATTAATTACTGAGACATAGCTCATTCCAAGCAATCTTTAGATTTTCCTGAAACCAATACCTTCATTATAGTGTCTGATTGCTTTCTGTTTTTCTTTCTCAAATAGCCTTTACAAGAATTTTCAACATAATTACATCTGCAATTTTTGCATAGATATCTTTGTTTTCCTCTGTGAAATCCGCTTTTTACTCTGTTTTCGCTTTTGCATTTCGTGCACATTTTTTTCCTTACTTTTTTCCTTACATTACATATTATTACATTATTATTTTTTTGAATTTTAGCACATATATCCTGTTTTAGCACTGCCCATTCGGCGAGGACTTGACGTGAAAAATTTAAAAGGTTACAATTCAAACGTTGTTTTAGAAGTGTTTGTAATTTATTTTTAAAAAAGATATTGATTTGTGATTTGGAAAAATAGGGAGAAATATAGTATGATGGTAAAGATTCCTTCTGTTGATGATATGTTTTCCGGTAAAGAAAGCAGGTATGCACTCGTGGTGGCTGTGGCGAAGCGTGCCCGTGAAATAACGCTCGATTGCGAGTTACGGGGTGAAGTTTTGAGTGAAAATGCAGTAAAAATGGCGGAGCAGGATTTTAAACATCATCTGTACGTTATCTCAGGTGAATAAAAAGAGGTTTAGTCCGTTTTTTTGTGCACAAGTTGCAGTTGAGAAAGTCAAGTATGCGTTCGACTCGTTTTATATTTATACAGTACCAGAATCTATTTGTGATTTTGTCAAAGTTGGTTCAAGAGTTTATGTTCCGTTCGGAAGGAACAACAAAAGTCGTGTAGGGCTGATAATCTCATTCACAGAAATTCCGGATGCTTTCGGGTACAAAAAAATTTTGGCTCTTGTTGACAGTGAGCCAGTACTTCCTCCGAATCTGGTCAAACTTGCCGTATGGGTAGCTTCCAGATGTTTTTGTACTGTTTATGAAGTGGCTTCCGTGATGATTCCTTCAAAAATCAGAAAAATACCAAACACGAAAAAGAAGGAAATTTCCACACTTAATTTTCAAAAAGAAAACAATGAGACTATACATCAAAATCCATCTCTAGATACGGTTTCAAACATATTTAAAAATTCCGAATTTGAGTTAAATCAAAATATCACAAATGTACAGCACAAACTATGTTCAGATTTAGACTGTTGTTTTACAGATGAAAATTTTGAGTTTGAAGCTATAAGAATAATCAACAAAAGGATTTCATTGACTCAACATCAACAGGAATCCTATTCAAAACTCAAATCTTGGTTCCTGGGTTACAGCTTGAAGCCTGCGTTGCTCCACGGCATCACCGGTAGCGGGAAAACCTTGGTTTATTTAAAATTAATCGAACTGGCGTTAGTTTTGAAAAAAAATGTTTTATTGATGGTACCTGAAATTTCTCTTATTTCCCAAGCGGTGGACACTTTCACTGAATATTTTTCGTTAGATTTTTCAATTTTTCACAGTGGTCTCACTGCATACGAACGATGTGAAGCGTGGGAAAAAGTTAAAACAGGTGAGATCAGCGTAGTAATTGGTACTCGGAGTGCCGTTTTTGCACCCTTTGAGCAAATCGGAATTGTGATAATCGATGAAGAACAGGAGCCTACTTACAAATCGGAATCCTCTCCACGGTTCCATGCCCGCGATGTAGCACGCTTTAGAGCTTTAAGTGAAAATGGAAAATTACTACTGATTTCAGCAACTCCTTCAGTAGAAACATACTACAAGGCCCAAAAAGGAATTTATGAATTGAGCGTTTTGAATAAACGTTTTGGCGATGCGGTTCTGCCAAAGCCAATGATTATAGATATGAATTTAGAAAACAAAATTGATTCAGAAAGGCAAATAAGCAAAACATTAATAGAACTTATTAACAAAAAATTAGCCAGAAACGAACAAATAATTTTGCTTTTAGACCGGCGCGGTTTTCATACGCTTATACATTGTGCAACATGTGGAAGCGTTATTAGTTGCAAAAATTGTAACGTTTCACTTAATTATCACCTTGATACAAATAAATTAACTTGTCATTATTGCGGATGCTGCACCGATAATGTTTTTTCTTGCCCTCTATGCGGAAGCGATAGACTTTGTTTTACGGGACTTGGCACCCAAAAATTGGAAGATGAATTAAAAAAGATAATTCCGGAATCAAAACTTTTGCGAATCGATGCCGATTCAGTTAGTTCAAAAAAAAATTACAAAAATTTTTTCAATAAATTTAAAGAAGAAAAGTACAGCATAATGCTTGGGACTAGGATGGTGGCTAAAGGCCTCAATTTTGAAAATGTGACGCTTGTCGGAGTGATCTGTGCCGATCAGTCGCTATTTTATCAGGATTTTAAAAGTTATGAGCGGGTATTTTCTTTGATTTCTCAAGTGGCCGGGCGTTCCGGGCGAGGACTAAAACATGGTGATGCCGCTATTCAAACTTATTATCCGGATCACCCTATCATAAATTTAGCGTCATTGCAAAATTATGAAGATTTTTTTAAAAATGAAATTATTATAAGAAAATCTATGCTTTACCCTCCATTTTCTGATATTTGCACTGTCGGTTTTGTTGGATTGGATGAAGAAAAAACGTTTAAATGTTGTAAAAAATTTTGTGAAAATCTAAAAAAAGTTGCACAGGATTCATTTAAGGAAATTCCATTAAGAATCTTGAATCCAACATCCGCAATTGTAAAAAAAGCCTTTGGTAAATTTAGATATAAAATAATGATAAAATGTAAAAATAATAAAGAATTTCGTTTTTTTTTGCGTTGCGTCTTGACAGATTTTGAAAAGATTCGTAAAATAAACAAAGTTTTTGTTTTTGTAGATATGAATTCAGAGTCTGTTTTCTAGTTTGGTTTGTATATCGGTATATCGAATAATTTCTGCGTACTGAAGGGGATTAGCTGAATTTTTTTAAAAACTCTTGTAATTAAGAGAGTTTATGTTTGTTGATATACTGCGGTTTTGCTTTTCTTTTTGAATCAAGAGTGAAGAGTTGTTCGTTTGATTTTATCTTTAAATAATCTTTGAAGGTTGAACGTGATAATAACTAAGAGATTGTGATTCTGGTTATTTTTCTTAATTCAGAGGTTGGTTTTAGCTTAATTGATTATTTTCCAAGGGAAGGCGATAGGGATTGGCAATCATGGAGATACTCGTTGAAGGCGATATAATTTTAGAAAGTGTAAGCCGCCGGGTTGAGAATTACGGCCAAGAGTTATGTGATCTGCTGGAAAACCTTCGTGATACAGTTAAAGATGCCGGTGGGATTGGAATTGCTGCTCCTCAAGTTGGGATACTTTTACGTGTAGTGGTTGTTTGTGTTGATGAAAAAGAGATAATCGAAATGGTTAACCCAGAAATAGTAGAAACCTCCGGGGTTCAGCGTATGAGAGAAGGGTGTCTTTCGTGTCCGGATTTTTTGGCAGTCACAAGAAGGCCGGAAAAAGTCAAAGTTGAGGCTTACGACAGAAACGGGAAAAAATTCAAGATTAATGCTAGCGGACTTAAGGCGTGTGCGATTTGTCATGAAATTGACCATCTTGATGGAGTACTTTTCAAATCAAGATTAGATGCAAGCGAATTGTTTCGGACTTTAAAATTCGGGAAATTTCTTTGGTAATAATTAAGTGGAATTGTTCTGTTCCACGCTGTTTAAGTTTAAGTAATTAAATTTTTAAGGTTTATTTTTTGATAATAAATCTTATAAAAATGAATTTTATTAGTTAACCTTGATTTGGATTATGTTGCGTTTTTTGGGTGATGCTTTGAAGAAAATTATTTTCATGGGAACGTCTGAGTTTGCCGTAAGCTCTCTTTTTAAGTTGGTAAGTTCAGGTTTTGATGTTGCGTTGGTAGTTACACAGCCTGATAAAGTTGTCGGAAGAAACGCAAAATTAACGGCTCCACCTATAAAAGTTTTTGCACAGAATCATCAAATCAATGTATTTCAGCCAAAAGCTTTAAATGAACCGTTAGTTTTAGATTTTTTAAGAAATTTTGAACCAGATTTTATAGTTGTTGCAGCATATGGGAAAATTTTATCTAAAAATATCTTAGAAATTCCCAAGTTAGGTAGTATCAATGTTCATGCGTCCTTGTTACCAGCTTTGAGGGGAGCAGCACCAGTTCAGTGGAGCATTTTAAATGGGCTTTCAGAAACCGGAGTAACAATTATGATGATGGACGAAGGCGTAGATACCGGCGATATTTTGTTTCAGAAATCGACAATTATAGATTCAGATGAAACCTCAGGTGAACTTTTAAACAGGCTTTCTAAAATTGGTGCTGAACTACTAATTTTTGCTCTTAGAAAAATTATTGAATCTGGTCAAATTGGATGCTTCCGAAAGAAGCAAAATGAAAATTTAGCAAGTTACTCCTACATGTTAAGGAAAAAAGATGGAATTATTGATTGGTCCAAAAATTCCAGTACCTTACATAATTTTGTGCGTGGTATGAATCCTTGGCCTGTTGCGTTTACATATCTTGACGGCAAAATGCTAAAAATATACACTTCCAAACCTTTGAAAAACTTACAAATTAATGCCGAAATCGGGGAAGTTTTTTATAAAAATCCACTAAGGGTGTTATGCGCTCAGAACACCGCGCTTGAACTATTGGAAGTACAGCTTGAGGGCAAGAGAAAAATGTCATCACAAGATTTTGTGAAAGGATACAAATTCAAGGAAAAGACCTTACTTAAATAATTTTATTTCACTTGCTTTAAAATTATAGAATCAAAGTAAGGATTTAAACATTAATTTTAAGTTTTGTCGCTTGATTTTGAAAATACCGCCGAAAGGTATCCGAAAAACACCGCGGCAGAAACTCCGGCCGCGCTTGCGGCAAGCCCCCCGCAAAACACGCCGAGAAATCCCTTCTTTTGAATCATTTCTTGAACTCCTTTCGCCATAGTATAACCAAAGCCAGTAAGCGGAACTGTCGCTCCTGCACCTGCATATTTAACGATTGGTTCATAGATGCCAAAAGCGGTCAATGTTACACCAAGAACTACATAAATAACTAAAATTCGAGCCGGAGTAAGTTTTGTTTTGTCTATAAGAATTTGAGCAATAAGACATATAAGACCGCCAACCCAAAATGCATTTAAATAAATCATGAAAACCTCCATAAATATGGGCTGAACATTTCTGTTAGTTGTTTTGAAAATGCGTTATGCGTTAAATAAATCAAAGACTTGGTTAAAATGCGGAAAGCAACCTTGAACTGGACCAAAACTTTTGTAAGACGCTCCTTTTTATTAATGAATCTTATTATTGAAGATTACCGACAAGCCTTGAGTTTATTTTTTCCTCGCATTGTGATTTAATTCATTTATTCATATCAAAGGTGAGGAATTTAAAATAAGTTTTATATATAAGGCTTTAGAAAACCTGATGCCATTTTCTTGGGTCGGTTACAATTTTATGAAAAACGCATTCATCGCGATCATACTTATTGCTCCTGTGTTTGGGTGGATAGGAACGATGGTGGTGCATAATAAGATGGCGTTTTTTTCAGACGCTCTAGGGCATTGCGCACTAACCGGAGTAGCAATTGGAACTTTGCTTGGCTTGAATAATCCTATACTTACGGTATTTGCGTTTGCAATAGTTTTTGCATTGGGCATCGCTTCCGTTATTGAAGTCGAAACTTCTTCGGCCGACACAATCGTAGGTGTTTTCGCATCTACGGGGCTGGCTTTTGGAATTGTTGTTCTATCTTTAAGCGGAACTTTTTCGAAATTTTCCGGCGTGTTTATCGGCGATTTGCTTTCAATTACGTTTCAAGAAATAAAAATGCTTGCCGTCGTTTTCTTAATTATTTCTTTTGTATGGTCTTTTTTGTTTAATAAATTAATGTTAGCTAACCTTAATAAAGATCTAGCTGTAAGTAAGCAAATTAATTATAAATTTTATAAAAATATTTTTATAATACTTATTGCTTTGGTGGTTACCATAGCAATAAAATGGGTTGGAATTCTTATAATAAATTCTCTTCTTACAATTCCGGCGGCATCAGCTAGAAATTTAGCATGCAGCTTACGGCAATACACATTTTTAACGATAGCTTTTTCACTTTTTTCGGGCATTTCTGGGCTTATACTTTCCTTTTATATGGGCACTTCCGCGGCAGCAACAATAGTGATTGTAGCAGCCGTTTTATTTTTTGTTACTTTGAGCGCAGGACGTTTTAAAAAAATTTAAATCTTAAAACACATATCAGCGGAGGATTTTTATATAAAACTTTTAGCACCGCTTTGTGCTGCCTGAACGAGCTCCTAAAAAATTAAACCTTAAAGAAATTATTAGACAAAATTTTAAGACTCGCCTAAAATAAATCTTAAATTTTAAGAAATTGTAGGATTAACTAATGAAACGGCAAATCAATTTTTCTCCACCAGATATTAGTGCGTCTGAAATTGAGCTGGTAACCAAAGTTTTAAAATCTGGATGGATTACTACAGGACCTGAAACTAAATTATTTGAAAAACGTATCGCTGAATTTTGTGGCGTCAAGAGATGCATCTGTTTAAATTCAGCCACTGCATGTCTTGAAACTGCTCTCAGGCTGCTCGGTATCGGAAATGGTGACGAAGTAATAACTACTGCTTATACTTTTTCGGCGTCTTGCAGCGTCATCTATCACGTTGGTGCTACTCCTGTTTTAGTTGATGTTGGTGAAAATTCTTTTGAAATGGATTACAACAAAGTCTTTGAGCTCATAAATGAAAAGACAAAGGCCATAATTGCGGTAGATTTAGGTGGTGTATTATGTGATTATGAAAAAATATTTAAAATTGTGAATGATAGAAAAAATATTTTCAAACCACTCGGTCAGATTCAAGGCAAGATTGGTAGGGTCGCAATAATCGCAGATGCGGCTCACAGCTTCGGAGCATTTAACAAATCGGGCAGGATAAGCGGTTCGATTGCAGATTTCACAGCTTTTTCTTTTCATGCTGTTAAAAATCTAACGACTGCAGAAGGAGGCGCTCTTACTTGGAATTTAGAAGACAATTCAATTTATAAAGAAGCTTCGTTGCTTTCACTTCACGGTCAAAGTAAAAGTGCTCTTGAAAAGAGCAAACTCGGTTTATGGGAGTATGACATAGTTAACTTCGGATATAAATTCAACATGACCGATATAAATGCCGCCTTAGGTCTTTCACAGCTCGAAAGGTTTTCTTCGATAATGAAAAAACGTCGCAACATTGTAAGAATTTATAACAATATACTTAAAAATTCGGATATCAAAATATATCAAAATGAATCTGTTGTTGACATTTCTAGCAACCATCTTTACATAACGAATCTGTTGGGAAAAAGTGAAAAACAACGAAATGATATAATCTTTAAAATGGCAAGCGAGGGAATCGCTACCAATGTTCACTATAAGCCTTTGCCTCTCTTTACTGCATACAAAGATAAAGGGATTAATATAAAAGAATTCCCGAATGCATTAAAAATTTATCAAAACGAACTCACTTTGCCATTACATACAAAGCTAAGTGACGACGACGTTAGCTATGTGAGCGATATCTTAATTAAAATTTTGAAATGAAGGCGGCGCAGCATTATTTGTACGCTAATAATATTATAACTCAGTTATTAAATAAATTACTCGATTTCAGTTTATTCAGAATAGTTTACACAGTGACCCTGATTTTCGAAATGATAGTTATTTTGGATGTTTTTGCTCTTTACGTTCGCTGCGCCGTCATGGCGTGGGGTCTGATAATTATTATTTATAATATGTTCAAAGAACCTTGCAATCTCGAAATTGAACATCGTAAGCTTGCCTTGATCTTTATATTTTGTTGCATATTAACTTCAATAATACATATGTCTTTAGAATTTTTAGCTAATTTAGCGGTGATTCTTCACATTGCTATATGCTTTTTTTTATTCTTTGGCATTCATAAAAACACAGATAGAAAAACGATTTCAAAGGAAATGAAATTTATATTCAATTTTTTTGTAATTTTTTCGGTTTCGGCTTCAATCCTCGGATTTATTTTAATTTCCGTGAAACCTGAATTGAAAATTTTTCATTACAAGCTTGGCATCATAAAAAACAGGTTTGCTGGCCTTTATACAAATTCTAATCTAGTCGCGTTTTCTGCTGTTGTTTCATTAGTATCTCTAGAAACTCTAGATTTTAAAAAAATACTTAAAATTAGTTTTTCCATAATAAATATCTTAACGCTTTTTCTTTCTGATTCAAATGCATCCGTTGTCTTTTTGATTGTCTATTTTACAGCAAAAATACTCCTGCTTAACACGGTAAAATATAGTAGTTTAAAAAACATCAAACTGATTAGAGAATTATTTTTCTTGATAGTCTGCGTTTTGGTTATGATTTCTTCTTCTTTTTTCTTACGGAATTCTCTGCAAGAATTTGTTGCATCGTGCATGAGTAGGAACATGAACAAAAACATTTCATCTAACTATACTGAGTCTATTCAAAATCAGGATATAGTTCCAGGAGTGATTTCAAATGAGAAGGTCAAAATCGGGAGATCCAACTATGACATCAGCAGCGGACGCATGACACTACTCAAACAAGGAATCAAACTGTTTAAAATTCATCCTTTTTTGGGAATAGGGAGAGAAAATCTATGGAAGTATTCCCAAATTTATATCGAAGGAGGGCTTATATTTTCTGATTTACACAATTCCTATCTAACAATTTTAGTTTCATATGGAGTTATAGGTTTTGTAATTTTCATGTATTTTTGTATATCCGTTCTTTCAAAAATTTTCAGAACAATAATTGCCATAAGACACAAACCTAATTTTGCAAAACTAACAAACCTATTTTCCATATTGACGGCCTACTTCACATATTCACTATTTGAAAAAGCAATAATTTCAGAGGTCACATTCATGAGCATTTACATGTGGATAATTTTAGGTTTTGCATATTCATCAACTAGGCTATTATTGAACGATCAAGTCCTGCCGATGAAGGCAACTTAGCAGGCACAAGCCTAACGAGTAAAGAGCAAGTTACGGCTTTAATCATGTCAAACTTATCTACCGTTGACGGCGTTTTTTCCCCAGTATTGAGGAGAAGCTGCGACCAAGGTTTCTCTCTCGATTTACAATAAACTGACACTTTGGGTGGAACCGTTGAACTAAATTTACCAATTGATTCCGTATTAAAATAAAAAGCTTGAAGCTTTGGTCTGTCATTTTCAAAAGTTGATTTTATTTTCTTGGCTAAAAATAATATTTGTGATAGGTTTTTTTTATCATTTCTATCTTTTATTTTATGTATAATCTTTTTTATACAGAAAGAAGAAAAAAAACCAATTGCCGATATCACCGCCACATAGGGTCCTGTAACAGAAATTGCTGCTGAAATTGGTAAAGAAAGGCATCCAACACAGCACGCCAAAAAATCCGAAGTAACTTTTGCATTCATTGATGTTGCTATAGCAAACCCAATATTATCCAAGATACTCTTAGGCATCTTAGTCACTGCTCCATCCATTTCTTTTGATGTACTTCTGGAAATCCGAGAATATAAAACCATCATTTCTTGGAGATATCTATGAACTTCTTCCTGATCACTGGACACGTCGCCAATTCCAGGATTAGCAAACATTGCCATGACACGATCAATCCTAAGTTGGTTATAAGAATTCATCAGCGATCTGGCATGAATACGAAAAGTACCTATATTCACAGATGACAAAATTCGAATTATGCCGCCTTTACCAAAAATTAACTTAATCAAATAAACATCAGCTATGATTTTTCTTTTATTACAGTAAAATTTTTGGGCTGGACTAACATTTCCACGAATGATTTCTCGAATAACGACCAAGTAAAGGACAGCTGTACTATTTTCCGTATCAAGGAAACGATTCTCACTGTTACCTCCCACTGATGGAACTTTAATATTCAATAATTGTGTAAGAACGCGTCTAATTTTCCTGGTGTAAAAAAACGAAAGCAAAATATCTCACCTCCAAATACACATCCATATAATTTGCACAAGCGGTTTTGTGAAACAACACTATAGTAATTATATGAATAATATTATTTATGTACAAGTTTTAGATAGCTGTAACCTACAATTGTTGACAAAAATGGTAATAATTGGCAATCTATACTTTATGTTGGAATACGTGATAAAGGATCGTTTCGGTGCAGGAGGTTCTCGATCTGTGACTAAAAATTCCGAGGAAACGAAAAAAATCGTGGCCTTAATTTCGGAAGAAGATGAAGACTTTTTAAAGAGTGCTCCTGAAGTAATGGAGAATTTTGGTGTCTCTTGTTTTTTTGTTCCGAAAGATGGCATGAAGGTCGTTGATGAAGTTCAAAGGTTGGAGCCTGATTTTGTTGTCATGAATCTTTTTATGCCTCGCATCGACGCCATCGGAGTTCTTTCTAGGATTAACAAATTAGATGTAAAAAAACCAGAATCAATAATTATTTCTGGATATGTTAATCAGACTTTGGAACAAGAGATACTTTGTGCCGGAGCTTCTTACCTTATTTTAAGACCTTTTGGGATAGAAGAGCTTGCTGAAAAAATAGTTAGAATTTCTAATTTCGGAGTTTCTGGATTTACAAGAATTCTTAGCGAAAAAGATAAAGAGTTAGAATCTAAAGTTGCAGAGATTCTGCACCGAGTTGGGATTCCTGCGCACATAAGAGGTTATCAATATCTTTGCCGTTCTATAATGAGTTCCGCCGAAGACCCGGAGATGATTAATTCAATGACTAAGCGTCTTTATCCAACTATTGCAAAAAGTTTTTGTACGACTTCTTCGCGGGTTGAAAGAGCCATTCGTCATGCGATAGAAGTGGCTTGGGATCGGGGCGACATTAGTGTGTTAAATTCTTATTTTGGATTTACTATACAAAATTCCAAAGGAAAACCAACTAATTCTGAGTTTATTGCTATGATAAGCGAAAGACTGAGGCTTAACTTAAAGCAGAATTAAGTGAACTACAATGAAATGCAAATGAATCAATCAGTTTGAAGGTTTGTCGGTGTTATTTTGTTTATAAGTGCTTTTGTTTTGGTAGTATTGCTAAACAAATATACTTTATATACATAAAGAGCAAAACAGAGTTTTCAATCATTGTTAAACTTTTAGACTAACAGTATGTTTTTCTCGCAAATCTTGCCAAATAATGGCGCAAAAGACGATTCATTCTTTCGACCGTAGAAGTATGTGATTTCTCGACAATATGTTTAGCTGGATATATTTTAACAGATGTATATTAATTTAGCAATACCAAAAAAGATAAAATTTATGACTCTAGACTAAACAAAGTAAAATTTGTTTAGAACGGAGAGTATGAAAAATAAATTGAGTAAATAGAAAATAAAACAAATTCAAAAATGTTTTACAGAATTTGATAAAATATCTGCATTGGGTTAAAATAACCTAGCTGATTGCGGACGTGGCGGAATTGGCATACGCGCCAGGTTTAGGTCCTGGTGGGAAACCGTGCAGGTTCAAGTCCTGTCGTCCGCACCATATTTAGGGAACACTTACACTGGTATGAGGTAAATTAAAGGTCGCGACATTAACTATTTTTTAGAAGCATTAGCATTCCCGATTAAACCTCCTTGTTTCTTAACAATATTTTCTTCTATTATAATCTCG
>JAISNY010000036.1 GCA_031275995.1 Oscillospiraceae bacterium
AAACCGCCTTGCTGGGCACAGTGGACGCCACAAAAATAAAAGCTAGAGCTGCGAATACCATGTTTCTAAATTTAAATTTCATTTTTTCTCCTTAAATTTTTAAAATTTTACCATAAAAGGCAGCGAAGACTTATCAAACTCGTTTTTTCAAAGAACGATTACTTAATTTCGATTTTATCCATCTACCTCCTTGTGCGCTATTTTAACTTTGATCAATTTTCACTAGCCTCCCTTTAATTTAAATGACCGTATCATGTATCAGTTTAAATAATTTGTAAATGGTTACTTCAAATCGTAACAGAAACATTAATTTGAGCCTGCTATAAAAATGCTTACTTCTGAATTTTCCGTATATTTGGGCATTTTATCTTGTTATTTATGAAATCGTTTTATCATTTGTGTCTGTTTTAGCAATGCTTCATTTTTGCAGGATTACTTGACTTTTTTTGTAAAAGGCTACAATAATCTTTGCTGCGAGGCAAAATTAAATGAAAAGGAGTAGGATAAAATGGAAATTAGTGAAAAAGCAGCGTACTTAAAAGGTTTGGTGGAAGGTTTAGGACTTGATGAAAATTCGGATGAATCCAAGATTTTTCATGCACTTACGAAATGTGTTCAAAGCGCGGCGGAAGCTATAGAAAATTTGCAGGAAAATTTTGATGTTTTGGATGAGCGTATTGAAAACATAGAAAAAGCTCTTGACGATCTAGAAGACGAGTTTTATGAAGAAGAAAAGGGCCGTTGTCATTGTGAAAAAGAGTTGGATGAAGATGAATCGGACGAAGAAGATTAGTTTTATTGTTTTTTTCTGCAAGAGGAAGCTGCGACAGTAATTTTTTCCTCTTGCGGGAATTTAGCTTTTGTTAGTTAGTGAAACAGAAAAAGATTTTAGATAACTTTATTAGGGTTTGGTTTATTTTTTCGAATCGAGGTTTTTGCGGGTGTAGTTCAATGGTAGAATATCAGCCTTCCAAGCTGATTACGTGGGTTCGATTCCCATCACCCGCTCCAGCTAAAGTAAAATGATATCAATGATTGCAGAACCACAGCAAAAAAAACTTCAAAACTAAGGTGAGGATTCGAAATGTTTTATTAAATGAGAAATCAGTTCCATGGATTCCAACCACACTAGCAAAAGTTTATCATTTTGAGACAAACATAATGCCTGTATTACTGGGGTTTATAGAGTTTTGCCATTTGAAACTTGCTTAAAAATTTAGTTTTTTTAATTTTTTCGTTGCACCCCAAATTTTTCAAAAATTTCACTTTTCAAAACTTTTTAGGACACATCATTTCACGGGTGCATTTTGAAACTATTTATCTGAAGAGCCTTGAACATCGGGTTGCTTTGCTGCTCTGTCTTTATAAATAGTTGAAGAACGAATGTTACCATTTTATTTTTCTATCCTCTAACTCGATGTAAGTGCTGCTACTTTCTTTAAATTTGCCGATAATGTGTTCACCTGTGTCCAATATAATCAGAACTCTTTTGCCATTTTTAAATCCGTGGTGTATCATTTTTCGTTACTTTCTTCTGATTCAGAAAATTCAGCGATTCCACGAAGCTTATTTTCTAAAAGTTCTTTGTTAGGAAGATAAAGTTTATAGTCGGCAATAAGAGTTGGTGATAAATTTCGGCTCAGCGAATATTCAACTACAGTGTCATCTTTACCAGTGCATAGAATTAATCCTACATTTGGATTTTCATTTCTCTTTTTTATATCTCTATCAAGTGCCTCAAAGTAAAAATTTAATTGACCCAAATGTTCTGTTTTAAGTTCAATTGCCACAAGGCAAGAAAGTCCCCTGTTGTAAAATAAAAGATGGATGAAAAAGTCAAAATTCCTCACTTGAATGCGGTATTCTTCACCGGATTCTCTTAGTTCTTTTTCTTTATGTTTTTGGGGTAAATCTAAAAATCCAAGATAATTATCACGCAAACACGAAAGTCCTGTATTTTTAGAAATAAATAGTTCGTTTTTCTTGTCTAAAATCATAGTTCTTTCAAACAGCAGTACTATCAATTTGGCGATCAAGTTCACGGAATGAATATCTGTTTTTATACATAGCCTAAGATAAAATTCTCGAGCTTCATCGCTTTTGACTCTCGCCATAATAGTAAGATTATTTGACCAAATAACTTCTCGCAGCAGTGTCGCGAGTTTTTCGTTTTCGCAGTATGTACCGTAAAATTGGCGCATACGCCAAATATTTGAAGCGGAAAAGCCTTTTATGCTTTCATTTTGTCTGTTTATAAAATCATAAAGTTGGCTTACTATAGCCTTGCCCCAACTACTATTTTTAATTTGACCACTTACGAATTTACCGACTTCCCAATACATATAAACAAGTTCTCGGTTTACTGCTTTAAAAGCGTTTTCTTTTGCTTCTTTTATAATTTGAGCTATCTCACTAAAATTATGAATAATATCTTCATTTTGCGTAATTATAATCTTATTTGGAGCCAATTTTTCACCTCTATTTTACTTTATTATAGCTAAAAAAGACAAAAACTTCAATTGATCAAAAATCTCGAAAAACGGCCTTGACATCGTCTTCAATCTCTGGCTCTCTATGAATTTGAAATTTGAAACAATAAAATAGCGCGGCAGAATATGTGACTTCAACATAACGATCCTGCACTCGGCAAGCACGGTGCTTTGCGCAATTACATAAGTAACACCACAACTTTTGTTTTCATGTGGCGTACTAAAAATTCAGATGCGGCAAGGAGAAAGAAAGCGAGGAATTATAAATTCAAGCCTTGTGCGTATCCTGTTGTTCATAAAATTTCTAAATTTTATATGGGAGATTTACACAATGAACATTTTTAACAGAGAATCCGTATTTTTAAATTTTTTCACGTTAAAAATACTCCTATTTATTATACTTATTTGTTAAATAAATTTGCAAAAATGAATCAATCAAATTTATGCCAACTAGGGACAATGTGAGCCAAAGAGGTAATTTTGCCACAATTGTTATTATTGCAAGGGCAAACAACATCCACTGATTTATGTTTTTAACCATATTGTTGGCTTTGTAACGCAAAAGTTTGTTACGTTCATCATTAACCTGAATATTTTTCCACGTTGCTACTTCGGGGTGGCGTTTGTTATAGATGTTTGAAATTGTTAAAGCAAGACCCACTCCGAATAGGCTTGAACCAATGCCAAACATAACGCCAGTTTGTTCTTTTGGAATAATTTCAGCAAAATAGAACCCTAAAACCACGATTATTAATCCCGAAAAAAACAAAATAAAGTTAAACCAATTTTTCTTAAACATTTTATTGCACCTCATAAATAAAAATTTCTTCTATCTTCATTTTAAAAAAAATAGAGATTTTAAACGCTAAAGTAATGGAAGGCTCGTATCGTTCGTTCTCTATTGAACTGATAGTTTGTCTTGAAACCTCCAGTTCGTTTGCTAACTCCTCTTGAGTTAACCCTTTTTCTTTCCGTAATTCTTCAAGTCGATTTTTCAAATAACTACCTCAAATAAGTAAAACATGCTTTACATTTTTAGTGTACCACAGAGCAATAATTTTTGTCAAGTAAGTTTTACATCGGTACTGCTAAATCGATATATTCTATACATAAAGAGCAAAATAGAATTAGAAATCATTTGAAGGCTCTTAGGCCAACAATAAGTCTTTCGTGAAGAACAAGCCAAGTAATGCATAAGCAAATGACATTGCTAAATTAATATACTTTTATACATAAAGAGTAAAACAGAATTAAAAATCATTTGAAGACTCTTAGGTCAACAGTATATTTTTCTCGCAAATCTTGCCAAATAATGACGCAAAAGACGATTTATTCTTTCAACAGTATACGCGTGAGCTTTCCTGGCAATATGTTTATAAGGAGTGTCTTTAAAAAACTTTTTATCGGTAATTTGTCTACAAAAATATTTTTGTCTGGCTGGGCTGGCTGGATTCGAACCAACGATGGCGGGGTCAGAGCCCGCTGCCTTACCATTTGGCGACAGCCCAGAATCATCAAACAAAACCTTTCAGCTCGGATTATAAAAAATAAATAACGTAAAATCAACTGACATCAGCAATATACAACCAAAGAGTTCATTAATTTACTCCTTTCGGTGGACTCAAAACAAATAGCATTAAATTTGCGTCAACAAACTCAGTGATATTAAATACCTACTATAACATTAATATCAAGTATGATATTAAATTTATCTAAAAAATGTTTCTGAATAATTAGATTTATTTCTATATTAATTAAGGATATTGCTAAATTAATATACATCTATTAAAATACGCAATTGCAACCGCAATTTTTGCACATGTATCTTTGCCTGCCGAGGGCAAAGCCTCTTTTGATTTTTTGTCTTTCCCACATTTTGGGCACATTATTTTATTATCCATGTGGATATTTTAACAGATGTATATTGATTTAGTATGCCTAAAATTAAGAATGACCCTTAGCAAGATTTTCCATTTTTTCGCGTTGAGCATCCTTAAATCAAGAAACAGATACACCATCAACATGACTATAATAATACACCTCTCGGGAAAAAGGACACAGAAGCTGCTAAGGGCCATCAGCAAAAAAATTAACAAACAATCCAATTTTAAAACAGTCAGACTAAAACTTAAGACTTAATCTCATTTAAACATTTTTTACATATGTAACGATCCTTAAACATAAAAACTTCATTCTCTGAAAAACAAAAAATACATTTCGTAGAATACTTCTTTAAAACTACCGAACCATCCTCAACAAAAACTTCAAGAGAATCATGTTCATCTATGTATAAAGATTTCCTAACTTCCAAAGGAATTACTATTCTGCCTAACTTGTCAACACGCCTTATGTATCCACTCTTCATTTCTATGTCTCCCTACTCATGAATGTATGAAAAAAAAAACCATATAAATTTTAAGACAAACTTGTTACTAACTCTTCAAGTTTGAGGCGATGGTAATAAAAGATGCAAAAAATGTCAAAAAAGGGAAAAGATATGCATGCTTGATTTAATTTGGTCCGCTATGATGATTATAAGCATTATTTGTGCCGGAATAACAGGAAAAATAGATTTGCTATCGAATGCCGTTCTGGAAGGAGCTGAAGAATCAATAAAAATAGTTATTGCAACCCTTGGAGTTATGACGTTCTGGTCCGGCATCATGCGGATAGCAGAAGATTCAGGGCTAACAAATGCAATCGTAAAATTTCTGACACCCATTCTTAAATTTATATTCCCAGATTATATCAATGAAAAGAAAATAATTCATCCTATTTGCATGAATATAGTTGCAAATTTACTAGGTTTGGGGAATGCCGCAACACCTTTCGGGCTTTGTGCAATGAAAGAAATGCAAAAATATAACAACTCTCGTGACACGGCGACAAACGGAATGATAACTCTTCTTGTTATAAACACAGCTTGTCTGCAATTAATTCCCACGTTTTTAGCTGCTTTACGAAAAAATTATAACTCTTCAAATCCATTTGAAATTCTACCAGCGCTATGGTTATCCTCTTTAACGGCGCTTACAGTAGGAATAGCACTAGTTAAAATATTAGGCACAAGAAAGCAAAAATCTAAAACTAAATCAAATGCCTTGTGTAAAAATTTTTAATAAAATATAAAAATGATTATTTTCATAAAAGCTGAAGTTAATTCAAGTATCTTATTATATAAAAAATGTTAATTTTAATATAAAGGTTTTTTTATGAACATAGGTTCCTGGGCAGTACCATCAGTAATATTTCTGATATTAAGTTTTTCTCTATTGAAAAAAACTGATATTTTTGAATCTTTTGTTGGCGGTGCCGAAAAAGGAATAGCCACTACAGTTTCAATAATTCCTTCTCTTGTTGCATTAATTACGGCGGTAACAATGCTAAAAGCTTCAGGCGCACTTGAAATATTAACAAATTTCATTTCTCCTCTTACAAATTTTTTAAAATTTCCGGCAGAGCTTGTTCCACTTGCGGTTCTTAAACCCATATCGGGATCGGCCTCGATAGCGGTTTTCGACAATATTTTAAAAAGTCATGGCCCAGATAGCGAAATCGGCAGAATTGCTTCCGTAATTGTAGGTTCAACTGAAACAACACTTTACACAATCGCAATTTATTTCGGTTCAGTCGGAATAAAAAATATTAGGCATACAGCTACGGTGGCGCTTGTAGCGGACGCATTTGCACTGGTAGCATCTGTAGTAACGGTAAGAATAATTTTCGGATGTCCGTAAATATAATAAAAAAAGATGAAACATCGTTTTAAAGAAAATTCTTTAAAATATTTTAATGTTCAATAAACACGCCCCACTCAAGAAAGATATCATTTACTTTAAAAGTTTAAGTTAGCGATAAAATATATACAGAGGATATTTTAAGTCCATGTGCTTAAAATCATTATTAATTTTTTTAGAATTAAAATTTCTTTTTTTTAAACTCTTTATTTCTAAGAACATAGAGAAAAACAAAATTTATCAAAGATATAAAAATAAAGAGCGTCAAACCAATTGAAAATAAAGCACGACGATGCAATCCGGAAGAATAAGCCATCTCCAGGGCAACGCCTGTAGTGAGAAATCGGGCGGATTTTAGTAAACTTGGCATTTGAGCCACATTTCCAGAAACCATAATCACAGCCATAGTTTCGCCCATAGCACGCCCAACTCCAAGCAGAATAGCAGATAAAATCCCTGATTTTGCTGCAGGTAGCACAACCTTAATAACAGATTTAACTTGTGTCTCGCCAAGCGCCAACGCGGCTTCTTTATAAGTGTTAGGCACCGATCGCAAAACATCTTCAGAAATACTTATTATCGTAGGCAAAATCATAATAGAAAGAATCAAAATTGCAGCCAAAAGACTGTCTCCAATAGAAAAACCGTAAAACATTTTTCGAATTAGCGGGACAATTATAAGAAGTCCTAAAAAACCATAAACTACCGAGGGGATCCCAGCCATCAGCCTGATTCCTGTTCGCATTATTGAGGCAAACCATGACGGAGCAAATTGGGACAAAAAAATGGCAGTAAAAACTCCAATCGGGACGCCAATAAGGATCGATCCAAAAGTTACCGCAAAAGAAGAAACTATAAACGGCCAAATACCAAAGAGCCCGCTAGAGGGCGACCAGGTGGTCCCAAAAATAAACTTAAAAAAACCAATTTCAAAAATAGCCGGGATGCCTGAGACAAAAACATAAAACGTTATTGTCGACACTACGGCAATGCTGACAAACGCAAATATTTGAAAAAAAGATTCCCACGCACGCTGAATTCCACGTGAAAATATTGCTCCAAAAATTGAAAGAATTATAAATATCAGATCAATAGATAAAATAAATCCGCCTAAAAAAATAACAGAATCAGATTCAAAACTTATAAAATATTTAAGATAACACAAAGCCAGAGGAACGCAAAACATTAAATGTATCAAAAAAAGTGAACACGATATTTTTTTACTAATTAAACAAAATACTGCACTCAATCCCGCTAAGAACGAAATTAAAATTATGGATTTAATCCAAAAAGAAATATAAATTATATTTCCTTGAAGAGAAAATCCTGAGGAAAAAAACAAATCAAAAAGTGATGCATTATAAATTTTTTTACCTATCTGTATGTTAAATGGAACCCAATTAATAGTCAGTGAAATTATAATAAAAACTACGGAAAGTAAACGCAAAAAATTACCTGCAGATTCATTTGAAGGACTTTTTATCATTTCCATAATTTTTCACATCCATTTATCCAAATTTACCAGTTACATATTCGTCTGCACGCCGGTCTTTAGGATTATTAAAAAACGTATAAGTGTCTTCATATTCTATTAATTCGCCAGAAAGAAAAAAAGCGGTGGAATCTGATACTCTAGCTGCTTGGCTCATGTTATGAGTGACAATTATCACTGTGTAATTTTTTCTTAATTCAACGACAAGCTCTTCGATTTTTAAAGTGGATACCGGATCAAGAGCTGAGGTTGGTTCATCCATAAGAAGAATCTCGGGCGAAACCGCGATTGCACGGGCCAAACAGAGCCTCTGCTGCTGACCTCCTGAAAGGCCGAGCGCAGAATTGTTCAATCGGTCTTTAACAGAATCCCAAAGATAAACTTTTTTAAGCGAAGATTCAACAATTTCCGCCAGTTCTCCTTTCTTTTTTATTCCATGCGCGCGCGGACCATAAGCAACATTATCATAAATACTCATCGGGAAAGGATTAGGTTTCTGAAAAAGCATTCCTACATTTTTACGCAAAAGAGAAACATCAACAGAAGGGTCGTATATATCATGGCCGTCTATAAGGACAGAACCCAAAATACGGCAACTTGGTTCAAGTTCATTCATTCTATTCAAAGTTTTAAGACAAGTTGATTTCCCGCATCCTGAGGGACCTATAAACGCTGTAACTTCACACTTTCGAATTTTTAGATTAATATTTTTCAAAGCACAAAAATTACCATAGTAAAGGTCAAGGTTTTTAATTTTTATTTGCTCTTCGCCGCGTTCTTGAGAAACTGCATAAAAACCCAACTGTTCATAAGAAGCTTTCACAAAAAAACCCCCAAAAATTAATATTCAAAATTTAGTATTAATTCAATTTAACAAAATAATCGAAGTTATTATAAATGAGAATGCAGCTGCCCAGAAAACTCTAAAAATGCCCTATAAAACTTACATATTTATCAAATTTACAAAAAAAATCTAGGCTATCACAAACTATTGGGAGCACAACTGATTAAAAAGTTAGAAAAATAGTATTTGCAAATTGATAGCTAATTTCCAACATTTAATTTTTTCCTTGTAAAAAACCAAAAAGTTAATATTAAAATAACGATTCCTAAAGCAAATGATAACAAAAGGTTGCCAGTGATTCCTACAATCAAGAACGCAAGCCCGGAAACGCTAGCGGACAAAAGAGCGTATGGCAACTGCGTTTTAACGTGGTCGACGAGGACGCATCCCGAGGCCGCAGAAGCCATAATAGTGCTATCCGAAATTGGAGAACAATGATCCCCGAAAACCGAACCTGAGAGAACAGCAGAAATTACAATCACCAACATTTTAACATCCGAACTTGCACAAATAGAAACGGCTACAGGAATAATCATACTGAAAGTCCCCCAGGAAGAGCCAACAGCAAAAGATAAAAATGCTGAAGCAACAAAAGCTACTAACGGTAAAAATTGCAAAGGGAACCTCGACCCTGCAATCGTCGAACCAACGTATTGGTCTATCATTAAATAATTTTTGCACAGTGAAGACATGCTCCAAGCAAGCGTTAAAATCATAAACGAAGAAACCATTGACTTTATACCATTACAAATCGAAAACATAAAATCAGAAAATTTCATTTTTCCACATATAACAGTCAAAAAAAGAGCGACGACAAGCGCACAGAATGCCCCGATATTGATTGAGGTTCCTGAATCGATCGCACCCCAACGAGCACGTCCTCCACTAAAAAAACCACCAGTTGCGAGGATTATAAAAATTGAAACTACCATTAATGTTAATACCGGAATAACAAGGTCGAGAACTCTTCCTTTCTTTTCAGATTCATTAAATTTTTCTTTCAACTTAATCACAGACCCATCGTCAGAAGGCTTAAGGTTAGATGCATTTTTCTCAAATTTCTTCATAGGTCCAAAATCCCTTGAGGAAATTATTATCATGAAGATAAGCAAAATATTAAAAAAAGAATAAAAATTATAAGGTATAGTCTTTAAAAAAAATCCGGATTCTTTGATTCCGCTGTTAACGAAACAAGAAGCTACCGTAGCCGCCCAACTTGAAATCGGCATTATAACGCAAATAGGAGGAGACATGGCATCAAGAATATAAGCGAGTTTTGCTCGAGAAATATTATGGCTTTCAATTATTGGCTGCATAACGGTACCGACGGTCATACAATTGAAGTAATCGTCTATAGAAAGAAAAAAAGACAAAAAAACCGCCAAAATTTGCACGACGACCCTCGACTTAACTTTACGCTGAACCCACATAGCGAAAGCATCAGAGCCACCCGCACCAATGACTACTTGAGAAAGTGCACCAAGTAATGAAAGAAAAATGATGACCATCGTATTATTCGCTAGACTCGTCGAAATTATCTCAAACAGAAGTGTGAGAGAACTAATGAATGAAATCCCAGCTGCTAATGAATAAACTGCAACTCCGGCGCATACTCCCATAATTAAGGATGAAACTACTTCCTTAGTAATCAGTACAAAAAAAATAGAAAACACAGGCGGAATTATAGACAAAATCCCAACATTTACCGGATGCAATCTAAATACACTTCCCTTAATCGACCTTTTGGATTATATATCCCTGAGCATTTTTTTCAAGACTCACTTCTTGGCATCTTTAAAATAGAATTTCTATTGATCAAAACACACCACATATTTTCAAGAATCACGCCCTCATATCTTTAAATTTTTAGGCACAATTAATGCTTAAAATTATATAATTCCACACATTTTTTTAAAATTCTGTTCTTTAACTCATTTAAATCGCCCTCAAGCTGAAATCCTCCTGCATTTAAATGTCCACCGCCACCAAATTCTTTACATAACAAAAGTGCACTGAACTTATCTGAAGTTCTAATTGAAATTCTGTAAAAATCTGTCGAATCCTCTTTTAAAGTAACCACAAATTCTACGCCAACTACATCAAGAGGCAAAGAAACTACGCTTTTAGCTTCCTCGTATGAAACTCCAAATTTATCCAAATGAGTTAGCCTAACAACCAGAAACACAAATCTATCATCGAATAAATACTCCATCTCGCTTAATATCTGATTCCTAAATTCAAAAAAATTTTTGCTTTTATTACCGAATAAAATTTGATTCAACCCTTGAAAATTATCTATTTTATTAAAAATTTCCTTAACAATTCCAAAAGTTTTCGCTGTAACGTTAGAATATTTAAATCTGCCTGTATCAGTAGCAATACCTGTATAAATGCAACTTGCAATCTCCGGATCGACTTCTTCACCCATGATTTTTATCAAATCATAAATAATTTCCGAATTTGCGGCAGCCGAACTGTCAATATAGCTCAAAGAGCCGATACCTTTCTCAGTTTTATGATGATCTATGCACAGATGAATTTCGGGGAAATCCAAACTTCCCAGCAAAGCCCGGTGGGAAAAATCTACACAAACAACAGTCTTACAAAGGAAAAAATCAAATTTTTTAACGATATCAACCAAAAATAAAAACCTTTCCGGAATAGAATCTGGAGTTACAACACAAGTTTTTTTCCCCATCTTTTGCAAGACACGACAAAGCGCGAAAGCAGAACCAAGCGAATCTCCGTCCGGATGCACATGCGTTAATATATAAAAATCAGAATTCCTTCTTAAAAAATCGGCGACATCAACCAAAGATACATCCAAAATCGTTCCTCCCGGACCTTCGAGAATAAGAAATCATACCAAAATTAACACCATACTCTATGGAATCCGTAGCCAAAAACTTCAACACCGGAACTGACCTTCCGTGCAACCTTTTGGAAAGTTCATAACGAACAAAACCGCAAACTTTTTTTTGCAATAACTTAGCAATCTTACACGCATTTGCAAAACCTTTCAAAGAGCTTAGATAAACAGAACAAACAGAAAAATCCCTTGAAAGCTTCACGCATACCACACTTATTAGATCGTTATGGAAACTAGGATCTTTCAGCTCTTTTAAAATAAAAGAAATTTCTCTTTTAACTCTTTCTGAACCGCGCTCCAGCCTACGCCTACCAAGATTGCAAGAGCAAACAACATAACTTTTAAAATCGGATTCTCTTCCCATTTAAGACGCCTCCCTATCACTCATTTTGAATTTTAAAAGCATCTAAAAACAATATAATTTTTATAAAAACCTAAGCCTTTTCATTCCCATTGCTCATCTATCATTAATTTTTATGCTCTTTGAGAGCGAAAGCTTGAAAAATATCGTCCAATTTAATGTCGCTAAACTTTTCAAGTTTAATTCCACATTCATAGCCTTGAACGGCTTCCTTGATATCGTCTTTATATCGTCTTAATGAAACAATTTTATCTTCCGCCACAACCACACCGTCACGCAATACTCTCACCGAAGAATTACGCTCAATCTTACCGGAAACAACATAGCAACCAGCAATAACACCTAGTTTTGAAATCCTATAAACTTTACGGCACTGAGCTTCTCCGAGTTCGATTTCCTCCATTTTAGGAACAAGCGTACCACGCATAGCATTTTCAATGTCTTGAACACAATCATAAATTACTCTATAAAGCTTAATTTCAACGCCGCCAATCTTTGCCGATTCAGCAGCACTAACTGAAGGACGCACATTGAAGCCAACAATTATAGCACACGACGCTTCCGCGAGCATAACATCAGATTCATTAATCGCGCCAGCCGCCTCGTGAATAACGTCCACTTTTACTACTTCACCATCTTCACCACTTACAGAAATTTTCTCCAGAGATTGCCTAACCGCTTCTACCGAACCTTGAACATCCGCCTTTATAATGAGTTTAAGCCCATGAGACTCTCGAGATTGCATCTGCTCAAATAAATTTTCCAGAGTAACCTTTTCGCCCGAATTAAGACGCTCGTTTTCTTTGAAAAAACGACGTTGATCCACCAACTGCCTTGCTAATTTTTCATCTGAAACTACATCGAACTCATCGCCCGCCCTAGGAACGCTATCCAGCCCTGTTATCTCAACGGGGTCGGAAGGCAAAGCTTGAAACAATATCTCACCATTGTCGGAAACCATAGAACGCACCCGCCCGAGCGCTGTTCCGGCTACAACGATATCTCCATATTTCAAAGTACCGCGGCTTACCAAAAGCGAAGCAATGGGGCCTCTACCTTTATCCAGGCGAGCCTCAACCACGGCACCTTTAGCGGAACGATCAGGACTAACCTTAAGTTCTTTCATCTCCGAAACTATAAGTATCATTTCAAGAAGATCATTAATTCCTTCACCGGTAAATGCAGAAACGTTAACAAAAGGTACGTCTCCTCCCCATTCTTCAGAGATTAATCCATGCTCCGAAAGCTGATGCTTTATCTTTTCAGCATTCGCCTCAGGCTTGTCAATTTTGTTAACGGCTACAATCACAGGGACATTAGCCTCTCGAACATGATTGACAGCCTCAATTGTCTGAGGCATAACTCCATCGTCGGCAGCAACAACAAGCACAGCTATATCTGTTATCTTTGCGCCACGAGCACGCATTCTTGTAAAAGCCTCATGGCCCGGTGTATCGAGAAAAGTTATACTTTTTTCATTAAAAAAAGTTTTATATGCACCTATATGCTGGGTAATTCCTCCATGCTCTTTAGAAACAATATTAGATTTACGAATTTTATCAAGAAGAGAAGTCTTTCCATGATCTACATGCCCCATCACAACCACGACTGGAGCACGCGGGCGTAAATCTTCTGGTTTATCTTCGCTGTCGTCGATTATTCTTTCTTCAATCGTAAGCCTGACTTCTTTTAAAACTTTAGCATGAAATTCAAGCGCAACAAGACTCGCAGTTTCAAAATCTAGAAGATCATTAACCGAAGACATAATTCCGAGAGAAACAAGTTTTTTAATAACCTGAGCAACACTTGCCTTCAATCTAACAGCAAGCTCGCCTACCGTAATTTCTTCCGGAATATAAACAGTCATCGGTTTTTCTTTACGTTCCTTAGCGATGCGAAGCAAACGCTCAGATTCACTTTCGCGCTTCTTGGTGAATCTTCTGTTCTGTCTTGTTTTCTGGTGAATTTTTTGTTTGAAAACAGGACTTTCCAGCTGATTCTTAGCTGCAGACTTAGCTGCAATGAAATCATATCTCTCGCTATACTTTTCTATATTCACGCTTGCATCTTGCCTGGTGTCTATAACTTTTTGAGGTTCGGGTTGCACCACATCAGATTCCAGAATCAATTTCGATTCGCCAACGACCGGCGGTCCTTTCGGTACAATGGTGCGCATCTCTTCCCGAGGTCTTTTCCCTTTTTTGACTTCGACCTTTTTCTCTGATTTCACTTCTGAAGAACCTTCGGCTCTTGCCCTATATTGAGCCAAAATCGATTCTAAATCTTCAACGTTGGGTGCAACAATCTTACGGCTAGAAAAATAAGAATCAAAACTATCAACAGAATACTTTTGTGTATAATACTCAAAAACAAAATCAAGCTCACTTTTGCTAAGAGCCGACATAGATTTAAGTTTTAAGCCAAGATGGGCACCTAAAAGATCCAGCATCTCCCTGCTTGCTACACCCAGATCCTTCGCAACCTCATGAACTCTGTATTTTATCATCATATATAGGCATTCCCCCGAGTTTGTTCAGCAAATCTTGAATTTCTTCATAAACATCCTCACTCACCTTGCAAGACAAATTCTTTTCTAGACGTTTAAACTTTTTTGCCTTTTTTAAACAAGACGCATCTGGACAAAGATAACCGCTTCTACCCTCATGGTAACTTAAATTTTCTGTTAAATCAAGCACTTTTATGTTAACATCACTATTAATTTTAGGAGAACGACTTATTCGAATAAAGGAATTTTTGGTACCTTTCTTTCCACACGCTGCACACCTTCTTATAGACTCCAATAACTTCACCCCGACCAAATCTTAGAAATGGATAGATAGCACAAAAGCTTTTCTCAATCCCAATTTTCATCTTCGATATAACCGCTCTCAGGCGCCAAATCAATTTTCCAACCAGTGAGGCGTGAAGCTAAACGCACATTTTGCCCTTTAACTCCTATTGCCAAAGAAACTTGAGAATCTGGTACGGTCACACGGCACGCATTCCGAGTCTCACCTACGGCAGGAGTCACTGTTTCGATTGAAATCACTTTTGCCGGTGCTAATGCAGACTCGATAAACTTTTCGGGTTCCTCATGGAACTGAACCACATCGATGCGTTCGTTACCGAGTTCTTTATTTATCTCTTTGATTCTTAATCCATGCGGTCCGATGCAAGAACCTACCGGATCCACGCCTGGATTGCTACTTATAACCGCAACTTTAGTACGAAAACCCGCTTCACGCGCAATCGCCTTGATTTCAACGGTGCCATCGGCGATTTCCGGGATCTCACTTTCAAAAAGTTTTTTAACAAATTCTAGGCAGCTTCGCGAAACATTAAGCCAAGGACTGTTCCCTCTTGCCTCCACACGTAAAACGTAAACTTTTATAAAATTTCCCTCGATCAGCTCGCCGGCAAAAGCACACTCACTACGCGGCAAAACCGTTTCAGCGTCTCCAATTTTCAGGATGACGGCGCCGGTTTTTGGAGTAATTCTAAGTATTTGCGCACTTACAACTTGCCCCTCGTTACAGCGCAAAGAATCCACAACCTGATCGCGTTCGCTGTCACGGATGCCCTGCCTTATAATATTACGAGCGGTCTGAGCCGCAATTCTTCCAAATTGCTTCGGATCAAGAGGAATCAAAACTTCTTGCCCCACCTCGGCGCAAGGTTGAATTTCTCTGGCATCGTCAATTGAAATTTCAGTTCCATCCGAAGGGGCTTCTACTACCGTTTTAACCATTTTAACCACAAAATTCTTATCAACAAAATCCACTACCACGTTTTCGTTTCCATAAGAATTCTTGCACGCGGTAGATATCGCTTTGCTTATCTTACCCATCATAAATTCCATAGAAACGCCTTTATCTTCGTTTAAATTTTTAAGAGCACCTAAAAAATCTATTTCCATAAAAAACTCCTAAATAAAATTTCCAATTCATACTAAAAACCACAAATCAAGAACAGATAATCTGCCCTTGATTCATCATCCCTAAAAATCCACACCATCCAAATATTAATTAAAACGAAACTACCATTATTTAAATATCAAAGAACTACAACAAAAAGCTGCAGAAAACAACATACTCAAGTTCAGCCGCCATAAATCTCAACAATGCATAACAATTATAGCTATTGTATACTAAAGTAAGTCAAAAAGTCAAGCAATTGCTAAAATCGGAAAACAATTATAGAATAGGGAAAATTTTTAGGAATTCAGCTTATTTTGGAAATATAAATTAAAATCTGTGTGAAACTCAAGAAAATAATTTTTTAAGGTGAACTGTTTGATATTACCCAAATACGATTACCTGCCGGAATTTTTAAAAACCAAAGAGGCAAGGGAATACTACAGAATATTAGAAAACAAGAAATCGGTTTTGATTTACAAAAAAATGTTCGATCTTATTTTTTCAGCTTTCCTCATTATAGTTTGTTTCCCTTTGATGGCGTTTACGGCAATTCTAATAAAGTTAGATTCTAAAGGCCCTATATTTTTCCGCCAAAAGCGAGTTACACAGTTCGGGGAAGTTTTTTTCATTTTAAAATTCAGAACTATGCATGAAACGAAAGAAAAATCAGATGCTTACCTTACGCTAAAGGACGACCCTCGTATAACACGTATTGGAAAAATTTTAAGAAAATTCAGAATAGATGAATTGCCTCAACTTTTTAACATACTTTGCGGCGATATGACTTTTGTAGGGACAAGGCCAGAAGTTAAAAAATATGTAAGAAAATACAATCCTGAAATGCTTGCAACTTTGCTTCTTCCTGCCGGAGTAACATCTAGAGCTTGTATTGAATTCAAAAATGAAGATCAACTTTTGGAAGATAAAGAAAATTCAATGGATATTTATATAGAAAAAATATTACCTCAAAAAATGAAAGAACAATTAAATTACATAAAAAATTTAAGCTTTCAATGCGACATTAAAATAATATTTGAAACCTTATTGAAAATCTTTTTGTAAAACAGCCTTCACCTAATGGACTCCTTTCAAAATTAGAATAAAATTATAAAGTTAAAAAAATTGAATATTAAGAAACGAAAAGCTTAAAAGTTGAAAAATTTCGCAGACTCGCGGGAGTCAAATAAAAAATATTCAGAAAGATAGTAGAAATCCTAAGAGATTCAGAGAATAAAAAACTCAAGGAGGTGCAAAAGAAGCCTATTTGTGCTTTTTAAATGATCTGAGAAAGCGCTAAATAAAAAAACAAAACTATGCAAATGGGGTTCAGGGGATTTATAAATTTCACAAAAATTCAAAAATTCAAAAATCCCAAATAAGAGTACTAAGAAACGTCCTCTAACTCTAGAAATTAAATTATATTTGTATGCTAGGAAATCTTTAAAACTTGACTTTTGATTTAAATATTGATAAAAAAATATAATGTTGAAAAAGAGTAATCTTATTGTAATCGAGGGTCTTGACGGCAGTGGAAAGGCTACGCAAACGCGGTTTTTATGTGAAGCGTTAAAGGCAGATGGGTATAACGTTAAGCTTGTTTCGCTTCCGGATTATGAAAGTGCTTCGTCGTGGCCGGCTAGGATGTATCTTCAGGGTTCTTTGTGCCATAAACCGGAGGATATGAATGTTTATGCGGTTTCTTCTTTTTTTGCCGTGGACCGTTTTATTAATTTTCATCTAAAGTGGAAAAGGGAGTATGAATCAGGAAGGTTCATAATTTTATGCGACAGATATGTTACTTCGAACACCATATATCAGCTTGCTAAGCTGCCTCGGTCCGGTTGGAAAGACTTCGTTTCGTGGCTAGGTGAATATGAATATGCTCGCCTTGCGCTTCCTCAGCCTGATGCGGTTATTTATTTAGATGTTCCTGTTGAAGTTTCTCAAAATTTGATTAATAATCGAGGAAAGGTTAAGGATTTGCATGAACTTGGTGAAAGTTATTTAAAGAAATGCCGTGAAGCGGCGCTTTATGCTGTGCATGAATTTGATTGGAATCTAATCGATTGTAAGAATTCGTATGGTGCTATAAAACCAAAAGAAACAATTACCGAAGAGCTTAAAAGGGTTGTTTATAAAATTCTTGACAAACTTAACGTAAAGTTCTAGCATAAATGAAGGTTGAGTTGGAAGTGATTAAGTGGGAGCGTGCGATCTATGGCGATTGTGCCCAAGAGAAAAACTTCGAAATCTAGAAAAAATAAAAGACGTTCCAATGTTTGGAAGCTTGAGATGCCTACGTTGAGCCGGTGTGAACATTGTGGGGAATTCCATTTACGCCACAGAGTATGTAAGAATTGTGGTTATTATCGGGGACGTGCTGTTTTGGTTAAGGAAGAGGCTTAGTGATTTATGGACCGTAGATCTGTAGTAGCAATTATTGGTAGACCTAATGTTGGTAAGTCTACCTTGTTTAATAGGCTTGTAAGTGGAAGGGTTTCTATTGTTCATGATTCTCCTGGGGTTACTCGTGACTACGTGTGCGCCGAATGTGAATGGAATGGCAGAATAGTCGACCTTATAGATTCTGGTGGTTTGGACGTCATGTCTGAAGAATTTTTGGTTTCAAAGATAAGGAGTCAGGTTGAGTCTCTTATAAATTCTGCTGATGTTTTAATCTTTGTTGTGGATGTCAAGTCAGGACTTCTTCGGACGGATGAGGAGATCGTTGAAAATTTAAAAAGAAGCGGAAAACCTGTAGTTCTTTGTGTTAACAAATGTGATGAATGCGGTTTCAATGCGGATATTTATGAATTTTGTTCGCTAGGTTTTGGCGTTCCGGTTGCTGTTTCGTCAATTCACGGGCATGGAACCGGTGATTTGCTCGATAAAGTTTTTGGTTTGTTGCCTCAAGTTTGTGATGTTGACGAAGAATTTATCGAGCAAATAAATGTGGCTATTATCGGTAGGCCGAACGTTGGTAAATCGTCTTTGATGAACAAGCTTTGTGGTAAGGAGCGCAGTATTGTTGCGGATTTTTGGGGAACTACTCGGGATTCTCTGGATGTAGATGTTGTTATAACGTTACAAGACGGAGACAAAAAAAGGTTTAATTTTATTGATACTGCCGGTATCCGGCGCAATAGGTGTGCAAGGGATGATATTGAGGAATACAGCGTGATGCGTTCTATGAAGGCCGTGGAACGAGCGGACGTTTGTGTGTTGTTACTTGATGCTTATGAAAATATTGTTGAACAGGATGTAAAAATAGCCGGAATTACTAAGAATTTAAATAAGCCTTGCATTATTTTGATAAATAAATGGGATAAGGTATCAGAAAAGGAAAAAGAAACTTTAAAATTTACGGAAAAAATAAAGAAAGATTTTTCGTTTATGGAATATGCACCTTTTTTGTTTATCTCAGCTTTTACAGGTCAGAGGGTTGAAAAGATATTTGGAGTCGTCAGCCATGTTTTTAGAAGTTTTTCTTTAAGAATTTCTACCGGGCTTTTAAATGAATTTCTTGGAGATGTAATGTTGAGGAATCCGCCGCCCAGGATAAGTGGGAAGCAATTAAGGATTTATTATATGACTCAGGTGTCGTCGAAACCGCCTGTGTTTGTGTTTTTTGTGAATAAATTTAAGTTATTTCATTTTTCTTATCAGCGTCACATAGAAAATAGAATAAGACAGGTTTTTGATTTTACAGGTACTCCGATTCGGTTCTTGATCCGTGAAAAAAACGAAAAATACGTAAGGAGGAATTTAGATGTTTAATGATTTTTTTGCTTTTGTACTCAGTGATTGGGTATTTTTGCTGATTTTCATGGTTTTTTCTTACCTTATCGGCAGTGTTAATTTTTCAATAATTTTTTCTAAAATTTTAGTTAGAAAAGATATAAGGACTCTAGGTAGCAAGAACGCAGGTTTTACCAATGTAGCCCGATCGCTTGGTGCTTTTCCTGCTATTCTAACTTTTATTGGAGACTTTTTAAAAGGTGTTATTGCTGTTGCTTTAGGTACCCTTTTTTCGAATTTGGTAGGATTAAACAGCAAAGATTCGTTTTATCTTAAACTTTTTATGATGTTTTCATGTTTATTGGGTCATCTTTATCCTTGTTTTTTCAAGTTCAAGGGAGGTAAAGGTATCTTAACCGCATGGTCCATGAACCTATTAGTTGATTGGCGTTTGTTCTTGGTTCTTATAAGTGTTTTTTTAATTGTTCTTGCAGTTTCTAAAATTGTTTCATTAGCTTCTATAAGTGTTTCATTTTTTTATCCTTTCTTAACTTTTTTATTTTTTTCATGGTCAAATAACCTAGCTATACATGCAGGTGTAGCCACATTTTTTTCATCATTAGCGGGAGCTATGATTATATTGCGTCATAAAGATAATATAAAGCGGATTTTAATGTGTGAGGAAAAACCTATAAAAAAACGTTTTGATAGATAATCTGTTATTAATTTTGACTTTATGAGATTTTTGATATAATTAGCATTGTTAAATTAAGTTCTTTTATAGAAGGTTTTCGTTTTTTTGAGTTTATCTCCCATAACCTTAAAGTTTCCGTAAATGGAGGCTGAATTTGGTTTCATTGTACGTTGAGGTTAAACAAGGTAAGAAGTTCAAAATTTTTGCAATCCGAATTTCCTGAACTTAAACAGAGATATTGGGGTCAGCATCTTTAGGCTTTTGGATATTTTTGTCGAACCTCAGGTGCTGTAACAGAAAAATTATTAGAGAATATGTTGAAAATCAGACTAACGAAAATAACGAAGTCTGTTAAAATAGTTTAACAGGCTTTAGTTGTAAACACGAACTCCTGAACTTTAGTGCAGGGTTGTTTAGTTTTCATACTTCATCCTAAACAAATTTTACTTTGTTAGTTTAGAGCCAAATAATTATTGTCTTTGAAAAACATTTCAAGATATTGTTAAGAATTCAGATTTTTTTATAAACTTGTTAGAGAGTTATTTATAAATTCGCAGAAAACTTAAATTGGACAAAATTACCAACAGGTGCCTTATTCGACAATCATCTCTCGTTAATATATTTGTTTTTAATAGCTCTTATTCGATATTTTTATATGGTGTAGTTATGAGAACATCACCGCAGTCGTCTCACCTCATTGTGACACGCTCGCAATTAAGTGCTTCGCGCTACACTGGGATCTGCATGGCATTGCTAAATCAATATACATCTGTTAAATATCCACATGAATCACGTGAATCACATGAATAATGAAACAATGTGCCCAAGTGGGACAGACAAAAAAACCAAAAAAGGCTTTGCCCTTGGCAGGCAACTATACATGTGCAAAAATTGCGGTTGCAGTTGGATATTTTAACAGATGTATATTAATTTATCAATAACGCCGTTATTTGTATATTGATTTTTTATCAGTTTTGTAATACAGTCAAAGCGTCGTTATGGACACGTAGCTCAGTTGGTTAGAGCGTTCGCTTCACACGCGAGAGGTCAAGGGTTCGAGTCCCTTCGAGTCCACCATATTTACTGTACACTTACACTGGCGTGAGGTAAATTAAAGGTCGCGACATTAACTATTTTTTAGAAGCATTAGCATTCCCGATTAAACCTCCTTGTTTCTTAACAATATTTTCTTCTATTATAATCTCGGTGAAACGATTGGACATTTTT
>JAISNY010000009.1 GCA_031275995.1 Oscillospiraceae bacterium
TCTGGTGCAAATTTTGGTGCAAACTTTGGTGCATTTTTTGGTGCAAATTTGTGGACGATTCCTACCAAATAATTCAATGAAAAAGATCCGATTGTATCATTTTCGGATCACATACATGGTGGAGACGAGGGGAGTTGAACCCCTGTCCAAAAGGTGTGCCTCTAAAGCTTCTCCGAGCGCAGCCCTGCCTCAAATTCCCAAAGCACTAGTGCAGGAGCAAACTAAGTTGCTTTGGTATTTTCATTTAAGCCGTTTGGCGGCGAAAACTCCTACCAAACCATTCACCGCTAGATTTTTATGCCAACATCCTAATCGCGGTAATTAATATGCCGACATGCTCCGAAATCTCGGAGCCCTAGGCCGCAACCCTCATACGTCCAAAATCGACGTTCAAAAGACTGCCTTCGCCCTTTGGCTTATCGCCATACAATGCTTTTCCAGTTAAATTAATTGTGAATTTTAAAGCGGTTCCACATCGCTGCTCGCTTACTCTAGAAACAATCCCCCTGTCGAAACCATTACGTCCCCTTGTTTCGGAATCCGGTAGAGACCTGATCTAAATTGTATCATAAATTTTTTAAATTTGCAATCGCCTAATAAATAAAGGTATCGCTAAATTAATATACATATATTGAAATACCCAATTGCAACCGCAATTTTTGCATATATATCGTTGCCTGCAAAGGGCAAAGCCTCTTTTGATTTTTTTGTCTGTCCCACATTTTGGGCACATTATTTCTCATTATTCATGTGGATATTTTAAATGCGGATCCGAAAAGATTATAGGAAGCCCGCTTGATAAAGTTACAGTAAGCCTGAATGCTGTTAATGTGACATTTTTGATTGGTAAACTCCCTGCGTAGTTTATTCTAAAATGCTTTAGTCTGGAGGCAGGGTATCTGGCAAACTTATAACAATTTCGAAAATTTTATCATTCAAATTTTTATAACCCGGACATTAGAGAGAAGCAGACTTATAAAATAATCCAACAAAGTGGGCGGGTTATAAATTTAATTATTAGTAATTAAATTCTTTTAAAATGCTCAAAAATCATATCGCGATTTAAAACCATGCTTTTCAAAGAATTAATATCATAACTAATTTTTAAAGATTCATAAACTTCTTTTAAAGAATCCATAGAAATCTTTTCTAATTTTTGACGTATATTTGTCGGTAATTTTTCTGGATAATAGCAAGTTTTCATCTCATTATATTGAACCCAAAAACAATTTTGCCAAAAAACAAAACTACATCCAGAAATTTTAATTTTATGTTTTTCTTCAATTTCTTTTATTTTTTCTTTTGTCAAAGTTTGAGATTCTTCAAACGGAAACTCTGAAAGATTTATATCGTCATTTTTCAGTGTTTTATGTTTATGATATAAACTAAATGGAATTTCTCCCCATTTTGATATTTGAATAGTACCAATCCACTCATTATCGATTGCAAATATTCTTTTACTTTTTGAAGAACAGATAAGATTCGACCTTCCACAATCCCAACGTCCAAAAATTAAATTAAAAGTTTGATAATTTATAACACTTTCTTCATCGGCTGATTCGAAAATTTTATCAAGTGATAGTTTTTGAGTTTCTTCATCAGGTTTGATATATAAACTCATATACCCTGCAAATTTTTCACCGTTAATTGAAATCTCTCTTTCAACAATCGGAGGAACTAAGCCGATTCCGAACTTTTTTGACAATTCATAAGCTAAAATTTCCCTTTTATATTTTAACTCATATTGTTCAGCACATTTAAAGATTCCGTAATTTTCACTCCCAAAATCAACAAAATAAACACTATGCCAACCAGCATCATAATCTCTTCCTAAATGCTCTTTTATTAACTTAATACTTTTAATTTCAGAATTTTTTAGTTCTTCTTCTATCTTTGAATTATCAAAAACTTGAGATTTAACGTTTAAGTTACCAATTATTAAATCTAATAATAAAAAAAATATCAATATTATATAATTTTTGTTTTGCGATTTTTTTATTTTACCCAAGTTACACCTCATTGTTGACCGAATTATTAACATCCAAAACATAACCTAAAATCACACAAATTTTTCAAACAAAAATATTATTTCAGCTAGGCTTTATTTTAGAAGAGCTAACGTGCTTTGCTTATACGATTCCACCCCAGGCTGATCAAACGGGTTAACACCCAAAATGTAGCCTGAAATCGCACAAGATTTTTCAAAGAAAAATATTATTTCTGCTAAGCTTTCTTCAGAGAAATCTCTAAAATTTAACACCGTACAAGGGGTTCCGCCTATGGAATGTGCTTTAATGGTACCTTCAAATATTTTAGAGTTTATAAAATTTATTGACTTTCCCTCCAAATATTCTAGTCCATCAATTTCTACACTTGGTTTGATTGTAAAATCTTTAGGTGGATATTCTGAAATTAGCATCGTTTCAAACAAAATTTTAGTACCGTCTTGCAAAAATTGTCCAAGAGAGTGAAGATCAGTCGAAAAGTTAACAGAAGTAGGGAATATTCCCTTACCATCTTTGCCCTCACTTTCCCCAAAAAGCTGTTTCCACCATTCAAGAACACCGTTGAGCCTAGGTTCAAAACTTGCCAGAACCTCAATCTTTTTTCCATTACGATTTAATATGTTTCTTATCGCCACATATTCAAGACATGGATTTTCTGAAAGTTCATGAGCCGAAAATTTTACCGAGGCATTTGTAACGCTTTTTATAATAAGACCGATATCCGCACCGCCAACCGCAAGTGGCAACAAACTTGCGGCGGTAAAAAAAGAAAATCTCCCCCCAACATTTTTAGGGACCTCCACATAACCATACCCATAATCATAAATAATCTTCTGCAAACAGCTGGAATTTTTTTCTGTTAAAATTAGAATTCTTTCTTTTGCTTTAACACCGTATTTATCATTCATAAAATCACGGAAAACTCTGAAAGCAATCGCCGTTTCCAATGTGTTCCCCGATTTCGAAATAACAATAACATAAACACTTTTTTCTTTGCAGTAATCAATTGCTTTCACAAGAGGTTCAGCGCTCATACTGTTACCCAAAAATAATACCTTCGGGTATCCATGTTTTGGAAGATTCAAAAACTCGAATGCGGCCTTAGCGCCAAGATAAGAGCCCCCAACACCCAAAATCAAAACAACTTCAGAACTTTCCTTTATTCTTTCAGCCGTTTCAAGAATAGAACTGTCAAAATTTTTAAAGCAATCTAACCACCCGAGCATATCATTCCCAAGCCCATCTCTATTAATTAAAAAATTATGAGCCTTTTCTAACTCCGGGAGAATCTTTTGATAATCATTTTCGCCGATAAAATTCTTAAGATAAGTATTTATGATTTTCATTTAATTTATCCACAGCCCGTGCACGAAACGCAAGAACCACCACATCCGGATCTTGTGAAATCATCGATTAAACATGAACTTACCATTGAAGTAACCTCGCTTATTAAGGATTCAAAATCACGACGAGAATTCTCAAAATTAGCCATGGATTCACTTTTTTGCATTTTACCGAAAATAATACGCAGATCCTCGCTCAAAGATGAAACTTTTTTACTATCGCAGTGTTCATTAGCCATTTCTTCATTAAGTTGATTTTTCTTGGAATCAAACTCTTCTCTGTAAGCTTTGTATTTTAAGTCTTTCTCCAATTCAGATTTAGATTGTATGAATTTTAAGAATTCATTGCTTTGTTGTATGATCAAATTCAAATCTTTAGCCTTTTTAAGAATTTCTTCACGTTCTATCACATTGATAACCTCGCCCTTTAAAATTCCATGCTCATGCGACATAATTCTAACCCTCAAAAGTTTTCCTTGCAAATATTCGCAATTTTTAATTTCAACAATTAAGTTTTGTGTAGTTCTGGCTAAAATTTCATTGCCTTTTTTCGATTCAACCAATGCACAGAATGAAAGGCCGACCATTTCGTCAAGAATTTTTCTCGAAATTTCTCGTTGAAGCTTCAACAATCTTTCCATTCGTCGTTTCTTTTCTTGACGTTCAACGAAATCAGGAAATTTACTTGCCGCAGTTCCTTCGCGAGGCGAATAAATAAAAGAAAAAAGAGAAATAAAACCTACTTCAGAAATTAAGGAAAGTGTATCTTTAAAGTCTTTTTCCGTTTCACCCGGAAATCCCACGATTACGTCGCTCGTCAAAATTGTTTCAGGAAGCTTTCCCCTGATTTTTCGAACTATTTCAAGATAACTTTCCCTAGTGTACCCGCGGTTCATCATCTTCAATATTCGATTACTGCCTGATTGAAACGGTAAATGAATATGTCTGCAAAAATTTTGAGTTTCAGAAAGTACGTCAATTAGTTCATCCGTAAAATCTTTTGGATGAGAAGTCATAAATCTTAGAATATAGTCGCCGCCCACTTTATTTATTTCACGTAAAAGTGATGCAAAACTCATTTTTTTGTTGGAAAGGTCCTTTCCGTAAGAATTAACATTTTGCCCTAAAAGAGTTATATCTTTGTAATTTTTTGAAATTAAACCTTTTATTTCATTAAGAATTTCGTTTGAATCTTTGCTTTTTTCTCTGCCGCGTACATAAGGAACTATGCAATAGGAACAAAAATTATTGCATCCTGAGATTATCGGAACCCAAGCTTTGAATTTGTTTTGCCTAATCAAAAATTCGTCATTCTTTTTTTGGGGATTATTGCTTGATAAACTGAATTTTTTATTCAAAATTTCATCGAGTTCTTTTAAAAAATTAGTTCCCAAAACGATATCAATAAACGAATAATGCTTAAAAATTCTTTCTTTAATCGAATCTTGTTCGGTCATGCATCCACAAAGAGCAATGACCAACTTAGGGTTCAAATCTTTGATTTTTTTAAGTTCTCCCAAATGCCCTAAAACTTTATTTTCTGCCGTATGACGCACCGCACAAGTATTAAAGATTATAAAATCAGCTTCATGAGCGGAATTAACAAAACCAAAACCTAAACCCTTAAGCATTCCACGCAAGGATTCACCGTCGGCCTCGTTTTGTTGGCAGCCATAAATCTTAATATATGCTTTCATTTTATGAATCCAAAACAAAAATCTATACAACTTAATTCAAAAAAATCCATTCAATCCATTCTTGAGATTAACATTTACTTATTGTATACTAAAATTTAGGTTTAAAATCAATAGCTCAGCTAAAATGGCATTGCTAAAAGGAGGTCATTTGTTTGTAAACAGAGAAACAGAATTCGGAAATTATTTCAAGACTTTTAGACTAACAATCAGAGTGTGTCAAATTTGCATTAATTAAAATAAGGAGAATAATTGTGAGTTTTTTAAAAAAACATCTATCTATATTATGTTTGTTTTTGTTACTTAACGTAAATGTGTTCGCAGGAGGATTTTCTGATTGGGTTTTGGATCGCGTTAGGTTGGGTCTTTTGGGTAAATCTGCGGAGGTGTCATGTCCTGAAAATGGTGTACCTATTTGTATTGGTGCCAAAGATGGAGGAAAAATTTCGGGATATGTCCTTAGAAATAATTCTGATCGTATATCGGGGCCACTTTGCGGACGTACAATCGTTTGGTTTTCGGGTAATGGATGTTCAGCCACGAATATTTTTAACTATAAATCACTAGTCGACGATTTCTTTTATCTTGGTGCTAGTGAAATCGTTGCTTTAGACGTACGCGGGTACGGCAGAAGTGTATTTAAAGGATGTGTACCGGGAAATTCTCAATCGAGTAATATGAATGAACAAACCATTATAGAAGATATTGAAAGTATGGTTAATTTTCTTATAATTAGAGTTAATAAAGTTAGTCCTCCTCCGTTGGTGATTGGGCATTCGTTGGGAGGGTTTCTTGCTAGCTGTTTTGCAAGAAAATGTTACGAAAAGATTAGAGTTAGGTGCTCCGTGGTTTTGCTTTCGCCTCTTCTAAACCTACAAACAGCTGTCGAAGGATTTTGCACTAGTAGACCTGGCGGCGGTATGCTTAAAATATGTTTTTTACGATTTGTAAGGAATAATGATGAGTTTAATACTTGTGAAAATATCATTCTAGGCAACCCGAAGCCGCTTATTGTGATCACTGGAGATAAATCTAGCGACTGGCTTAGTTCCGAAGGCACAGAGATAGAAACAATATGCACTAGGTTAGATGGGGTGTTTATTTGTATAAAAGGTTGCGGTCATACGGATGTACATGAGATGTTTCAAATGCTTTTTAATTACCCGCCGGATTTACATGAGAGGTTTCAAGCGCTTTTTAATTACCCGCCTGTTTTTTGTCGTCGTTAATCCAGACCTAACATAATTTAATGAAAAGATTATCGATATTGCTAAAAATTTGCGTTTAGCATCTTCCTAAAGGTAGTTTAAACTTTTTTCAACGTTTCATTCAGCTGATAAAACTAGTGGTTAGAAGACCATTTTGTTGGAGTAAGGAAGTTAGGAAACAAAGAAGAATAAACTTTTTCGCATTGTTTGAAGCATCTAATTTCGTTATTCATGGAAATATTTAGCAGTTGCCTGTTCTTAGCAATGCTGCTTTTGAACCAAATGACCAACAATATAGCGTAAATTAGCAATCTTTCTGGTTAGACGAAAGGCAGGAGTTTATTTTATTGATCTGATTTTCTGCCGTTCGTCGCATTTCATTTAGGAACTCATCTTTTTGGTACCCAAAGATATGAACGCCATCAACCATCAGAACGTCCAATTTCGCTATGCGATTTAAAAAATTAGAAACAATGCTTTCAAGTTCTGCCCCAGAAAAGTATTTTTCCGGGTCTTCACTAGCACCTAACAGATAATCAACGTTCGCAGAAAGAACGTTAGAAAATTTTATAAGATTTTCAAAACCTGGCTCACGTCTATTTTGTTCATACATGCCAACCGTAGAAGTAGCTAAGCCTACTTTTTCGGCGAGTTCGGATTGAGTCAGGCTTTGCCTCTTGCGCATTAATCTAAGTTTTTCTCCAAAACTGTAATTTTCCAAAATAACTCCACCTCACAAACTTACACAAGTCTATTATCGGCATTATTTTTCAAAAAAAACTTTGACATTCTTAAGTTTATAATTTTAAAAAAACAAATATGAAATTATTAACATTTTAACCAAAACGAAACGAGTAAATGTACATATTAAATGTACATAAATAACTTATCCGAGGCATTTTACCTTGTTCAAGATGGAAAAGAATGTTTGCGGTGGCATTCCAAAAATGAAATGAAAAGATAGCCACCGTAAACAATTTTGGTGTAGTTTATGGGAAAAGTCCGGGCAAGGTCGACATGGTTTCAGCCCTGATAAATGCTGTGTTTTTGCTCCAGCAAGACATCATTTTCGAAGGAAGCGGATTAACGTATGCGGTGTGATTTAAAAGATTTACAATTTTTTAAAAATGATGTATTATAATAATAAGATAAATAGGAGAAGTTTTTTTGAAAATCGAAGATATTTTAATCAAACCTGACGAAGATTTGCTCGATCCAAAAGACGACGCGGTATTTAAGTTTTTGTTTACTTCAGAAAATGAGTATTCACGGGGAGCATTGAAATCGTTGATTTCAGAGCTCACGGGCCATGAAGTAAAAGAATTAAGGATTTCAATGAATGAGCCGCCGGTAGAATTTGTCGGGGATAAGCAAATAAGATTTGACGTAAATTGCTTGTTCAATGATGGCCAAAGAGCAAACGTTGAGATGTGCATGTATCCGAACGAAAACGAGGCCGGGCGATCAGAGCTTTTTGCGGCAAGGTTATTTTTAACACAAGAGACAAAAGGCAAGAAATACAATGAAATTGCGGACGCGTATCAAATATCGATTATAGACAAAAAAGAACTGACAAATGACGACTCAGTGTTACATGTGTATGAATTTTACGATAGCGAGAACAAAGTTTCACTAGGCGGGAAGATACATATAATACACATAGAGCTAAAAAAATATGATAGACTAGAGAAAACGACCAAAAACATGGACGGCAAAGAAAGATGGGGCGCGTATCTTAAATGGATAAAAAACAAAGAGAAAATCGACTTAGTGAATGAAC
>JAISNY010000010.1 GCA_031275995.1 Oscillospiraceae bacterium
TCTGGTGCAAATTTTGGTGCAAACTTTGGTGCATTTTTTGGTGCAAATTTGTGGACGATTCCTACCAAATAATTCAATGAAAAAGATCCGATTGTATCATTTTCGGATCACATACATGGCGGAGGGGAAGGGATTCGAACCCTTGGTTCCGCTGGGGAAACATCAGTTTTCAAGACTGACTCCTTAAGCCGCTCGGACACCCCTCCACAACATGACCTTAATTTAAAATAAAATTTGTTAAATGTCAAACCAAAATTTTTTAATAAAAGTAAAAAATAAAAATATACATCAATTAAACTACCTTTTTTATAGAATAAAATTCATATCAACAAAATGTAATTCCTGACCTTACTTTAATTTTATTTTTCTTTCGCATAACAAACTCAATTGTTATGATGATTTCGTATTACAATTTTTATAAATTAATTTTTAATTTTTTGTTTTTTACAACAAAAACTTTATTAACCAATTTCAACTATCGCATTGGTATTTGTTTATTTCAGTCCCCTAAATTCTTAAAAAATCATATAATTCATAAATTAAAAATAAAACTATTCTAAAATAGTTATTTTCTGTTCTGATTCTTCAATGTATTTTTCACAAAATTTCACAAGACTAGTAGCTTCATTATAAACTTTGATCGATTCTTCAAAGCTTTCAGTTCCGGTCTCGAGAAGTTCTGTCTTTTTTTTTAACTCTTGTATTGCCTGCTCGAAAGTCAATTTCTTGCTCATTAGTTACCTCTGTAAGTTTCTGATAATGCAATTAATGCAGTGTAATGATTAGCCTACGATTTAATTCAAACTACCCAAAAATTAACACGACATATAATCGACGATTATACAACCGAAAATTTTCAAAGTAAACATACGTACGAATTTTTGAACTTTACTACGTCCATCTCATTCTTAAAGAAAGAAACTCAAGATCGAATCAATGGTTGTGCGAGGAACGTAGTACGCTCCACTGTAGATCTTCGGATAAATTTTAAAATTTAACTTATTTAGAGTAAATTACAAACAAGGAGTTTACCAATGAACAATTGCCCGTTTATCTAGTGTTATCAAGGCGTACGAGGTTTTTGTTAGTCTAGAGCTTTGCTGTTTATTGAGTAAACGTACCTATCTTTAAATTAAAGTTTTCTTTATCAAAAATATTTAAAATTTTATTATTTCTTCGCTGCTAAACACAGGGCCCTCTGAGCAAACCTTTTTTGCTCCATATTTAGTTTTAATGCTACATCCCATACACGCTCCAAAGCCACATGCCATACGTTCTTCAAAAGAAATTTGTCCCTGTTTTTTAGAAATCGAATGAACCGCGGCCAGCATCGCACGAGGACCACATGCAAAATAATAATCATAATTTACCCTTGGAATCATTTCTGTAATAAATCCTTTCTCTCCTAGACTACCATCTTCTGTAACTATGTGAAGTTTACCTAAACTTTCAAATTCTTTCAGAAAAAAAGCTTGCTTAGAGCTTTTGAACCCCAAAATTGTTTCAAATTCTGCGTCTCTCTTCGCGAGATTTTTAGCTAAAAAATATATAGGTGGCACTCCTACTCCGCCAGCCAGCAAAAGCAATTTTCCGGTTGCACAATCAATATTGAACCCATTACCAAGTCCACAAAGTAAATCAAGTCTAGTACCCACTCCCATTTTTGAAAGTGCAAAGGTCCCCTTGCCGAAAACTTTGTAAATAAGGAGAATCTCATTTTGTGTAAAATCACAAATACTTATTGGTCTACGTAAAAAGAAGCCGTTAACTTTTATGTTAACAAACTGTCCTGGCTTTGGCCCAAAACCCGTACTTCCATATAAAGATATCAGAAATGTTTCGTCTGCGATTTTAGAATTTCTCTTTATTTCATAAATTCCTTGCGTCTTCATTGAGTCCTCAATTTATAAAATTGAAATTTATATAAGAGCTGCTTCACATACTATTTTGAAAAATTCCATAGGGTCAAGAGATGCCCCTCCAACAAGCGTTCCATCAATACCTTGTACTTTTAAAATTTCATTACAATTTTTACCATTTACAGAGCCCCCATAAAAAACTTCAAAATTATTTTTAAAATTTGTTTTAGAAAAGTTTTTTATCCATTTAACAATATCAAAAATTTTTTGTGCACTCGCGGGCGACTTAGAACCAATTGCCCATGTTGGTTCATAAGCTATAATTACCTTTTCTAGCTCGGTTGGAGCCAATCCATGGAAAGCTTCGCAAATTTGTGAACCTAAAACCTTGTAAGATTCATTACATAAACGGCTTTCTTGACTTTCGCCAATACACAAAACTATGTCAAGGTTAAACTTAAGAGCAGCCTTAATCTTTTTGTTTATTATTTCATCGGTTTCTCCGATATTACGGCGTTCACTATGACCCAAAATCACGCCTGATACCCCAATGTTTTCGAGCATGCACGGAGAAACCTCCCCCGTAAACGCTCCAAAAAAATTCTCATTGCAATTCTGGGCAAATATTTTAATTTTAGTACCTTCAACCGCTTTAACTGACGATTCCAAATTAACAAAAGACGGAGCAATTATACAATGGATATTCGAACTCAAATCGATAAAATATTTAAAAAAATCAAGAGTTTCTTTTAGGGTTTTGTTCATTTTCCAGTTCCCTATGACTTTTTTAATTTCAACCACCTCGTATAATTTTTTATTTTAACATAGTTATATTTCAAAAGGGTGAAACAATAAAATTAAAAACTATAACCAAACAAATTAAGTTTAAATCGTTTCTTGGATAGCTGACAGACAATTCAGAATAGTTTTTAAATCATATCCTTATATTTTAAAATTCTATAGGCCACATACATTAAGGCGAGAGATAACGCAAGTGGGAACCACCAATACTTCATCATAGGAAAATTAGGAGTATTCATGCCATAGATTCCTGAAACTACAGTTGGAATAGAAATTATCAAAGTCAAGGATGCAAGCACCTTCATTAAAATGTTAAGGTTATTTGAGATTATTGAAGCGAACGCCTCCATTGTACTATCAGTTATACTTAGATGGGTGTCGGTCATTTCGATTGCCTGATTTATTTCTATGATAGCATCATCCAAGAGGTCACGATCTTCCTCACAAAACTTAACAAAACGTCCACGAGCAATTTTTTCAACCGTTATTTTAATATTTTTAAGTGAAGATGAAAAATATACAAGAGATTTTTTAATTTCAAGAAGCTGAATAAGTTCTTTATTCTTCATTGATTTTCTAAGCGTTCTCTCCGCACGGTCGCTTACTCTCGTTAGCTGACCCAAATGCTTCAGATATTTCCCTGCAAGAAAAAGTATCATGTTAAGGATAAAATTTGTTTTGTTGGCAGTGTCTGTTGACCTAGCAAACTCGCCCTTAAGTGCTCCATCCATCTCGTTATTTTTTAATGAAATCGTTATTATGTTTTTTTCGGTAATAAAAATACTTAAAGGCATTGTATAGTAAATTAAATTTTTTTCAGATTTTTCAACTACAGGACTATCTATGACCATAAGTATTACACCGTTTTCACTATCTATACGTGAAGTTTCTTCTTCGTCAAGAGCTGCTCTTAAAAAATCAGGGTCAATTTTAAATTCAGCGGTCAAAAAAGAAATATCTCTTTCGCTCGGAGCCATACAATTGACCCAGCATCCACTAGTACACTCTTCTTGCTTAATAATTTTTCGGTTAATCGTCTTGTAATAATTTATCAAATTATCCACTCCAGTACGCATCGTACCATTTGATTATCTTATTTTTTTTCAAAATTTAAGTAAAGTGTTTAAAAACTACATCCGTTACCTAAGATTTCAAATTTTAATAAATTTTGATTAGTTAAAGCACATTGCCATAAACAAAATTTGAAATTCAAGCACATATAAACTTTTAAAATTCAGTATTCGACGTTTTTCGTCTGAAAACAACTTCAAAATTTTTATTAAAACTGTTAACGCGTTGGTGAACCTTATGAATAAATATGCAACAAAATCAAGTAACATACTGCGCCTGCGTGTAATATGCGAAAATATTGTCTTGAATGTTTCAGTAGTCACGGTGAGTTTCCTTTTTTCAAGAATTGTAATAATGGATTCACATTTTCCCTTTGGGGTTTCAATTGCCTCCGCCGTTCCGCGTGGCAAAATGTTTTATTCAATAATCGGTGTAATGCTGGGGTACGTGTTAACAGCGCAAACTGCGATTAGCGTAAGATACTTGGCGTGCGTGACATCTATCATCATAATACGTTGGGTCTTTAGTGATTTCAAAAAAATAAAAGAACACGATGCTTACACTTTGTTAGTTCCGTTCATACCATGCTTGGTAACGGGTTTTTCGTTGGGTTATGCAAGTGGCCTGGATAAAGAATCTTTTCTAGGATACGTTCTGGAATCTGTATTTGTCTCAGGAATGGCGTATGCTTTTAAAAAAATTTTTTATTTTTTTCAACAAGAAAACGTTGGCAAAGAGGCGTTGATAAGCGTTTTAGTGTCCGGAGGCGCGATTATCATTCCATTTCTAGATGTGAATATATTTGGAATTAGCATTTTTAAACCTATTTTAATAAGTTCAGTACTTTTAAGCGCTCTAATCGGAGGCGTGACCTACGGCAGCGTAAGCGGAATAACTCAGGGAATTCTTTATTCGCTCGCTGGTAACGCAGAAAATCCTGTTTTATGTTTTTTTTGCACTCCAGGCGCCATGATTTCCGGAATTTTTGCACCTCTTGGCAAATTTGCAGTTTGTACAATATATCTTTTTGTGAATCTTATAGTTTATTTTCAATGCAAAATTCCTGTTCGGACAAACTATATTTATGAACAACTAATTGGTATGACAATCTTCATGATTATTCCCAGAAGTTTTAGTGAAAACCTCAAAAAAATCTTCAAAAAAGAAAAAATTATTAAATCCTCGGCGTTTGGGATGTTTGTTTTGCAAAACTTGGAGTTAATAACTTATAATTTTAGAAAAATAAATGAGATAATTGAATTTTATTCAAAAAAATTTAAATCAAAAGACACTCCAAATAATGATTCTCAAATTTTAATTCGCCATCAAGTAGAAAGCATCGAACAAATCTGTAGCAATGTTTGCCAAAAACTTGGTGATGAAAAACTTTTCGACGAAGAAATTTCCGCCAAGATTAAAACCAAAGTTCAAAGAATAACTGTGTGCGAAACCTCAGTTTTTTGTGAAAAAGATAACCTTGGAAAAATTTTCGTTCAAATATCTTGCTCTAAGAGTAGAATACAGTTACTACAAGAAATTGACGAAATTTCAGAAGAAGTAGCATTTATTTGCGGTAAGACGTTTTGTGCTCCGGAATTATTTTTCGTGGAAAATAAAACTGTTATAAGATATTGTGAAAAAACTATTTTTAGAGCAAACGTAAAATCAGATCAACATTCTTTTCACAATCTTAAGTGTTGCGGGGATAATTTCATCTATTTCAACGACGGTTTCGGGAATTTCTTTTCAATTATAAGCGACGGCATGGGTACGGGCGAATTAGCATGTGAAAACGGAGCTATTACCACTCAGATTATGGGCAGTATGATAAAATGCGGAATAGATTTTGAAAGCGCCATAAACTTAACAAATTCTGCTCTTATTGTTAAATCTAAAGATGAATCTCTTGCTACAATAGATATTTTTTCTTTAAATCTTTTCACGGGGAATGCAAAATTCTTTAAGGCCGGAGCTGCCGCTTCATTTTTAAGAACCAAAGGAATAGTAAAAATCATAAATTCAGAGACATTACCGATAGGTATCTTGCCTACCGTTAATTTTAAAGAAATAGACCTTAATCTTATGGAAGGAGACCTTATACTTATGGTTTCGGATGGAACGACAGATGCAGGAAACGATGATGGCTGGATTATTGAAGAACTAAAAAATAATTCATACAAGGAGGATGTTTCACGTAAAATAGTGCGAATTGCTACTCAAAAACGCCAAGAAGAAGACGACGACATAACCGCAGTAGGAATATACGTTACAAGAAATTGAGAATTAACAGAAAATACACGTCGGAACGATTCGACAAACAATTATCCAAAATTGTAAAAAACTTAATCAACTGGAGCTGTTAGCCGGGTTCGAACCGGCGACCTCTTCCTTACCAAGGAAGTGCTCTGCCGCCTGAGCTATAACAGCGAAACAGCAAATTTGTATCATGTAAGCTATGCTATATCAGAATTCAGAAAATGCAAGATGATTTTGACTGTCGCGACACGAAAATATATCATAAAAAAATTAACATTGAAATATTAAAAGGAGAGCGGGTGATAATTTGCAAATTTATAGATTAAAATCATGCAATTTGGCTTTAATATTTTGTTTGTTTTTGTTATTTTTTTGCGGGTGCAAAAAACAAGATTCTAGCATCTCCGAAACAATCAGCCCTCCGCGTGATTACGACATGCTCATTTATAGTGGCAGCGATGAATTTGTAAGTAATTTTTCTCTTTTAGAAAATGAATATAGAAACAACTCCGGAATAATTATTAAATGTGTCGGATCTGCTTATGATAATGTAAATAATCTCGAATCCTACATGGGATCTAAAGATCCACCCGATATTTTTACCATAGAAAATTTTGATGAACTCACGCAGCGCTATCAAGCTGGCGACATAATGGATTTTATCAACGCTTCAGAGGAAGACTTCAGAGAAATTACGGAAGGGATCCCGGAAAGTTTACGGCTTGGTTTAAACGACATAAATAATTGTGGAGTACCGCTTACATATCGTGGATTTGGTTTTGTCTTTAACCCTAAAACTATTGGGGCTTTGTTTGGAGAAAGCCGAATGCAAAGTGTAATCAACGACCTTAAAAAATGTAATTTTGAAGATTTTAAGTCGTTTGTTGATTCAGTTTCTTCTTACATTGAAAATGGAGACGGCTCGGTTTCTATTAATAAATCGAATTACCCGTTTTTAACTAACAAAACAGCTCTTGCTTCCAATTTGAGTTCAGTATTTTTAATGTCGGCAGAAACTTCTTACGAGACTTTAATGAATCCCGCGCTAGCCTGCCATTTTGTTTCGGCTTCAGATTTAAAAAATTCACAAACAATTTCAAATGCGACAAAGTCAATTTCGAAATTTATGGAAATGCTAGATATGATAAGCTCTAAAACTCTGCTTGGACGCGGCGTCTCCTTTGCCGACCCTGAAATAAATTCTCAATCTCAAGCTTTGAAAAATTTTGTTTCTGGTCAGGCTTTATTTTTGGTTGCGGATGACACCGTTTTCCAAGGAATTAAAAAACTTAACCCTGAATTTTCAGAGCACCTTATGTTTTTGCCGCTTAAAACTCGCGTCGACGACGAAATTGTTTTTGCTAATGGAATTGATTTAGGTAAAATAAACTCCCATTTAACCGTTTTTTGTCCGTATTACATCGCTATTAACGCCAAAACTGAGCATTCAAAAATGGCTCAGGATTTTATAATTTGGCTATTTACGTCTCCAGTTGCTCAAAAAATCTTAATTGAAAATTTAAAGTTTGTACCATACAATTGCAATGATATCAGTTCTATAGAAAATAGTTTGAGCCGCTCGGTAATGCAATACGTTTCTACTTCAAGCACGCTACCCGCGATTTTTACCGGAGTCGAGGAAGCTTGGAAAACGGTAATAAATCAGCGAATATTAAAATTTTACCTTGCAAAAAATGTTTGGGATTCGGAAGATTACAAAAATTTTGCAAACTTTTGCGCGAGAAAATGGAATAAAAATTAATTATATTCAACAAGGTTTTCTATTTTGCAATTGCCGTTCAAGCCTTTAAGCATCGTTTTTTATTACTTGTCATATAGCTTTATATGAATATAAGTATAAATTGAGACTAAAAAGTTCGAGAGATAAAATTCAAGAAGGTTAAAAATGTTAAGCTTTAAAAATAAAAAAACGAAAGCTTTAAAAAAAGAATTTAAAACTCCTATTTCACCAAAGGCCGAACCAGGCTCAAAAGCAACGAAAGCAGTAATTAAAAAAACAAGACCTAAACGTTTTGCTATAAGAAAATTTAAAATTCTTTCGATAAGATCTGGGCTCGATTTGCCATTTCTGTTGCTTGTTTTATCGCTTGTGACGGTGGGTATTGTAATGATGTTTTCAGCAAGTTACCCGAATGCTTATTACCTTCATCATGGCGATAGCTTCTTTTTCATCAGGAACCAAGCAATATTTGCGGCAATCGGCATTGCGATAATGTTTTTAATTTCAAAAATAGATTATGAAAATTTTCGCTGGCTTGCTTTACCTTTGTTGATAGTTTCTTTTGTGCTTTTGGTAGCAGTCCTGTTGATGCCTCCGGTCAATGGCGTCAGGCGTTGGATTACATTAGGCCCGATAGGATTTCAGCCGTCGGAATTAACAAAATTTGCAATCGTAGTATTTTTTGCTCATTTGATAACTAAAAATTTCGATAAAATGAGTAAGTTTAGGTACGGCGTAATTCCATTCTTGGTTGTTTTAGCGCCTACCTTAGTTTTGCTTGCCCTAGAACCACATATTTCTTGTACGGTAATTGTAGTATTGCTCGGAGGCTTAATGCTTTTCGTTGGAGGAGTAAAGCTGCGCTGGTTTGGCTCGGTATTCGGGTTAATCTCTATGGCTCTTGGATATATTGTAATATTTACTGAAAAACTTACTTATGCAAATAATCGAATAGCAGGTTGGCTAAACCCTTTCAATACTCCTCCGGGAGTTGACGCCTGGCAAACAAGGCAAAGTCTTTACGCAATCGGTTCCGGCGGAATTCTTGGTCTTGGTTTAGGCAATTCCAGGCAAAAATATCTTTATATTCCCGAACCCCAAAATGATTTTATTTTTGCTGTTGTTTGTGAAGAATTGGGATTTTTAGGCGCGGCCATAATACTTATATTATTTGCTATGCTAATCTGGAGAGGCGTGGTTATAGCGATAAGAAGTAAGGATAAATTTGGTTCTCTTTTAGCCATCGGTCTAACGATGCAGGTTGGACTTCAAACAATTCTTAATATTGCAGTAGTTACAAATACAATTCCCAATACGGGGATAAGCTTACCGTTCTTCAGCTATGGTGGGACATCGCTACTGATGCTCTTGGCTCAGATGGGTATAATTCTTTCAATTTCAAGAAGCGCAAAATTAGAAAAAAGTTAACAAATTTGTCCTTTTTTTCTGCATTTGGGACATTTTATCTTGTTATTCATGAAAGCACTTGTATCTGTTTTTATCAATGTTCAAAAAGTTTAAGTATAAAGATTGCGTAGAGACTTCAACCAGAATATATTATGTTCAACTCCGCTCCGATAAAAAGCTTCCGCAAGTTCTGAGTCAGGGCTGCAGCCTAAGGAAATCAAATAACTAAGGCTATGAGTTCCAGTATTCGTACGAACAATATATTCTGATGAATTTATGCCTTTGTCTTCTGTTTGATCTTTATTTAAGGAAATTATTCCGTCTTTGATTTCTCCAAGTTGTTTATCGTCATGCACCCCTTTTAATTGTTGATTCATTTTGAAATCCAAACCCTCAATTTTGGACAAGGCTTCCAATATAGGAACTATTTCATCAAAGTTTTGGTTTGACTCTAATCTATTAGGAAATCCGTTTTCCCAAAGCAACGTTGACTTTTTACTTAAGGAATCGTAAGGCCTTTCTTTTTCTTTAATTAAATTATTAAATTTTTCTTTATAACTGCTAACAAGTTTAAGATCGTATTCTTGTCGATTTTTATGAACTTCTACCTTTCCGGTTTCGTAATTTGTCAATATAAAGGTTTCCTGCGGTTCCGGAGAGCTTGCAGAAATAGCGAGAAGAGCCTCTATGCTTTCAAATATATTTTCTAACTTTTGCTTTTGTGTCGCCGCGTCATTTGCCAATCTTTTTATTTGCCCTGTTTTATCCTGAGTCGCTTGATTACGAAGATCAATAATACTATGGTTGCATCTCCAGCAGAACTTGATTGAATCAATGATTAATCTTAAAAAATTTTCATTAAAAGCTTTTTTTAAATTTATTGAATTATTACAAATATCCCTGGATAAAAATAGAATTCCTATCAGAAATACTCCGCAGAGATAGAATATTTTATACGATTTATGTAAAGAGGCAGGTTCGCTGAGAGAATCTTTTTCATCTTGATTTTCATCTTGATTTTCATCTTGATTTTTTTTTAGTGCTTTGCTTAATTCGGCTTCTTCTTTAGATATTTCTTCATGTTGTTTTTTGATTAGAGCCAATTTTTGGGCAACATAGAGTTTTAATTCATTAGAACTTGTGCTAATATTATATATTTCGGTAAGTTTTTCTTCAAGGTTGCCTAGAATATGTTTCTTTAAACTACTTATGTACCATTCGCAATAATTTTCGAGTTGTTGTTTTCGTCGTGTATGCTCTCTATTTTTTGAATCCTGTGATGATTCATCTTTACCATCGTTATCGTGGTCTTCGGGTTGTACTCCTTCATCGTAGTCTTCAGGTACTTTGTCATCGTCTCCTTCATCTACTACTTCGTTAAGCTCATAGAGTTCTTCATCTTCATCGTAGTCTTCAGGTACTTTGTCATCGTATCCTTCATCTACTACTTCGTTAAGCTCACAGAGTTCTTCATCTTCATCGTAGTCTTCAGGTACTTTGTCATCG
>JAISNY010000020.1 GCA_031275995.1 Oscillospiraceae bacterium
TCGACCATATAATAGTTGCGGACGACGATTATGTTTCGATGTATGATTGCAAAATTTCTGATGCATTCGAAAACAATTTTTGAGTTTGCTTTAATGTCAGTTTAAATAACTTGCGTCAATTTTATTATTTATTTTATAGGTTCTAAAGATAACATTTCTTTTCCTAAAGATTTTGCATATTCTACTTCTATTTGTTATTGCATTTCCTACATAACCATCAACGTTTATAATATATAGCATTGCTCAATTCAATTCTTTGGAGATGCATTCTGTCAAAAAGTTCATGAGCTTCTCCCCATCTGTCTCTTACTTAATTTATAGGAACAAATCTCATACTTCCAACATATTGTAATTACTTTTGCTTTTTCCATTTATGTACCTTCTTCACTTCTAATTTTTTGTTTCCAGTTTTCCATTACTTGAACGGCTTCTTCTACCAAAACATTACCCTTAATATTAATTTTGCCGCCTGTTTTTTTATTCAATTCTTCGGCAGTAATTTTAATTTCTTCTTGTAAACCGATTCTGCTGTTTTTGATGCTCACACCATAAACCATGTTTGATATATTTGCCCACCAGATTGTTCCGAAACACAAAAAAACATGGTTCTCACGGAGAATAAATGGTAGCACCACTTGAATCACTTGTTTTCAGGTTTTCACACGCTCTACGAACTGCTAAAGTTTCAGCATGATTTGTGGGATCGTAATTTTCGTTATCAGCATTTGCGGCAGATTCACCGATGATATGATTATTTTTCACAACTACCGCACCATAGGGGAATTCCCCTTGTTTTGAAAGTTCTATTGCTCTTTTTACGTACTCTATGTCTTTGTTCATTTTGATCACCTATTTAAAATATAATTTTTCAAAATTTTCGCCTTGCTTTATATTATCTAATAATTCAGAATCATCCGGTGTTTGCAAAATAGCGATTTTACCAAATTTCCCAGCAAAATTATTAAACCACTCTTTATCTAAATACGGCTCATTCGAACGAGTCACAAAAACAATATCATAGCTCCACTCATCAACTTTGATGTTTGGAGTTGCTCTGGAGCCTTCTAACAAAACCGTATGAATGTTTTCGTTAATAAGTTTCAAAAAGTTATGATCAAATTAGATTTGTTAGTTAATTTTATTCAATTTCTTCCAAATATTGGGTTAAACTCTGTGCTGAAAAACGAATAATTTCACATCGCCGAGGCGGTGTGATTTTGATTTTAGGAGGCAAAAATGGGAAACTTATGCCAATATATCCACCAGCAATCAGTATGTTAAGTATGCGATTAAAGAAAAACCGCAAAAGATTTGATGATTTACTACTCCGGCGAAAAGAAATCGACCGCGTAATTGAAAATCTCTATGAGGACAAAGTTTCCGGCATAATCAACAATGAAAGATTCACAAAAATGTCCAATCGTTTTGAAGACGAGCAGTTTGAAATCAAACAGCAGATTAAGAACCTCGAAAAAACGGTCAAAGAGGAGGCGACTCACGAACTCAACAGCAACAAGTTCTCGGCGATGGCCAAGAAGTTCACTCAAATTGAGGAACTGAATCTCCAAATTCTGCAAAACCTCATCGACCACATTACGGTTGGACACTATCAGATGGTTGACGGATTTAAAGAACAAGAGATTGAAATTTGCTGCAAGTTTACTGCCTACTGATGATCGCAGATAACTTTAAACCAGGTTCGGTCTCACAAAATGTTTTTACTGAGTGAAAAACCAGTTGTCTGAATTCCGACGCTACTGTATTTTGGGAACGCTTTCACTGAAATAAAACTCAATGTTAAGGCTCATAAAATAATTTTAATTTCGAAAACCCATAGCTTTAATAAAACAGAGTTTTTGAATATTTAAAATTAATTACTAATTTGTTAATTAGCTCTCTAATTTATTTAGTTTCTGTTAAATTTAATCGAAATCGACAAATTAACATTTTCAAAAATAAACTTCAAACTAATTTTAAAATATTAAATCATTACTGATTCAATATTCGCCTTACTTTAAAATTTTATTCAGTTATCAAAGTTCACAAAATTCAATAAATTTTTGATATTTCTTAATTTATCAAATCTCAAAATCAGTCTATCACATTTTAAAACAAATACAAGCCATATTTCTGATAAAAAAATCAGCCAATTTTTGGCTGAAAATTTATTTTATTTGTTTTATTTTTATTTATTTTGTTTTTTTAATCATTAAATATTGTGATTTCTCTGAAGTTTTTGAATTTAAAAATCATTTTATCTATGTAAATTTTGACGCTGTCGCAAAGTTCAAGCCACATTTTTTCGCTAAATTTTTGCCAATCGGAGTTCTTTAAATTTTCGATGAACCTCATGATTTGCGCTTTTAGTGCTGACTTTTTATTTTCTGCGTCGCGCATTTTATTTATCTGCCTGATTTCATTTTCGATTCGCTCATCAAGTTCTTGAATCATACTTAAAAATTCTGCCTGATCTTGAATTTTTTCTATATTTTGGCGAATATGATGAGCTTTTCGCGTTTTTAAAAATTCCACTTCTTCCTCTGCGGATTTTATGTATTTTTTATTCGAGCTGAAAAGCTTTGAATTTACTATAATTTCGAGGATTTTAATTTCTTTTTTGCCATCTGAAAGAACCTTGACTGCGCGGCAAAAATTCGATTTAATTTGGTCTTCGGTGATGTTTGGTGAAATGCACTGTGCGGCTTCTTTATCTTTATGAATATTTTTTGCTGCATCTAAGAATTTTTCTATTGCCGTTTGCATACTTCCAATAAGTTGTGTGATACGGCGCCCCGCATTCACAAAAAAATTTCCCAGTAAAGATACTGGTTTTGCTTAGCCCGGACTGCCCTTTTCGTCTTGCAATTTCTTCATTCGCAAGGTATTGCTAAACAAATATACATATGTTAAGATACTAAATTATGGATAATAAAATTAAATGCGCAAAATGTGGAAATGACAAAAAAATAAAAGAGGATTTGTATTAAAAAACAAAGATATATGTGTAAAAATTGTGGATGTTGTTACACAAAAAGCAAAAAACACGGCTATTCTGAGAGAAAAAAGCGAGAAGCAATTCGATATTATAACGAAGGAATCGGTTTCCGAAGAATTGAAAGACTTCTCGGAATGAGTCATGTTTCGGTGATAAATTGGGTCAAAAAGAAGAAAAAGTCGAAATTTTGGAGCTCGACGAGCTTTGTATCAGTTCTTAAAAAAATTGGCTCTGGACTGCCGTGGTTGATAGCGTTGTGGTTAGGGCTGGCGGGGAGATGGAGTTTGGGTTTAGGGGGCGGGGGAAGATTGAGGTTTGGGAAGTTTAAAAAACTAGAAACATTAATTTAAGTTTTTGAACCTTAACCCACAAAAAAAACCATACAAACCTTACGAAAATCTTAAAGTTTTTTATCTATATATTTATTCAAATATAATTTATGTATAAAAAACCGAAAAATCTTTAAATTATTTAACGATAACTCATTAATTACTCAACGCTAATTTATCAATCATTTAACGACAACAAAAATTCTTAATTAATTTTACACACGATTTTAATAAATATAATCGTTAAACAATTACGCTTTACACTTTAAAATGGTGTGCATTTCTTCTATCAAAATATAGTAGATTACATGTGTAATGTCTCGCTCTTTGATACAATTTAACGATTTATAATTACTTGGTGCACTTTTTGACGTTTTATAAGTTTGTTAAGAAATAATTTTTTAGGCCGAAAATGAGTTGATATACGGACGCCGGTACGGTAAAATGAACTTAAAATGCAAAGTAAATTACAAATTAATGAGAGAAAAAATTGAATCATAAACGCAAAATAAATTACAAATTAATTAGGAAAAATGGATTTCAAAAAAATTTATACTGAAATTACAGATTATATAGAAATTGATTATTGATGCACACTGCAATAGAAAAACAAATAAATTCCACATTTCGTTAGTTGTAAATAAAGGGCAATTTTATGAAAAATCTTTGGTACCAAAAATTCCCGATAGGAAAACTGGGAGTTATTGAAGAAAATAATCAAATTACCCGTATTTTTTTTGAAAACAAAAGAGAATTAATTGATAATTATGTAATTTTAAACACCAATCTCATAAATGAAACATTAAACCAATTAAATGAATATTTTGCCGGTTCGCGAAAATTTTTTAATCTTCCATTAGCATTAAAAGGAACTATATTTCAAGAAAAAGTTTGGAGTGCTCTGCAGAGAATTCCATTCGGCAAAACTTTAAGCTACAAAGAAGTTGCGGCAAGAATCGATTCCCCAAACTCATCACGCGCGGTGGGAAATGCAAATAATAAAAATCCGATAGCAATTGTCATACCTTGTCATAGAGTTATAGGCCATAATGGCGAATTGTCCGGTTATGCGGGAGGTCTTGATGCAAAGAGATATTTATTGGAGTTGGAAAACATTAAAATCAATAAAATTTAATTTCAATATCTAATTTTAGATAGTTGGCTTCAACATTTAATTTCAATATTTAATTTTAGATATAGTTATTCCGATTTAAAAAGTCACACAAACAGATCACCGCCCCCACATGGAGCATAAATTTATACCAACACCGCATAATATCTACGTTTCAAGACACCATGGTGGATCATTTAATACCATAAATAAAAATAAAGTAATTGGGATTAACCATCTTTTCACACATCTAAACCGCTATTTATAGCGGTTTTTTTGAATTTTAAAGGAGTGATTTCATGCCCTACATTGTATGCATCTCGATTTCTGTGACCGGAATTTTGTTCTTAGTCACGCTCTTGCAAAGCATCCAAATTCACTGCGCGAAAAAGGAACTAAAAAGGTGCCTGAAGGTAATT
>JAISNY010000029.1 GCA_031275995.1 Oscillospiraceae bacterium
AACAGAAGAATTTACAGCTCAACTGGTGGCATTGCGCCTGCAGCAAAGAGAAGCGCTTATATGAAAATTTAGTAAACGTAGCTTGACAAAATTCGTTTAAGCTTTATTTGACAATTTCACAAAAATGTGAAGGTTAAGCCAATAAAAATGCTTATTTGCTTTATTCCAAAGTAAGGCCGGAAGTAATAAGCGCATGAAAGCAGATAAGGCTTTAATAACAAAATTTAATGCTTAATTGCAATTTAGAGTTGTAAAAACATATAAATTTTCAGTAAAATAAAACCGGATATCCTACTATAATGTAGGTAAATAAAATCGTAGTCTGGTGAAAGATCTGTTAAAGTTCAGCTCAGTTGTTTTTGAAAAATGCGTTGGATTCATCAACGATATGCCTACACAAACTCTACCAGAGATTGTAATTTCCGGAAGGTCGAACGTAGGGAAATCTTCGCTCCTTAACGCAATTTTTGGGAAAAAACTTGCAAAAACCAGTAAGCAAGCTGGAAAAACAAGAACTATGAATGTTTATAATGCGTGTGGAGTAAGACTTATCGACCTTCCGGGATACGGCTTCGCGCTCGCTTCACCCGATGAAAAGAAACGATGGTCAAAATTAGTAGAGGAATATTTTGAAACAAGAACTCCCGACTTGGTTCTTCAATTGATCGACTCCAGACGGCTCGCTTCTGAAAACGACCTTCAGATGATAAAATTTCTTTGTTCTCAAAAGATTAAATTTGCAGTCGTTTGCACAAAATCAGACAAGCTAGGCACAAAAGAAAGAGAAATAAACAAAAATATATTAAAACAACAAATTTACAAGCTCAATGAAGATTCAGAACATAAAATTCTTTACACTTCAACTAATTCAGGCGAAGGTATAAAAAATTTGAAATCGATTATATCAAGCATATAGATTTGGAGGTCTTAACGATGGCCAAATACACGATAATTTCAGACATAGGCAAATGTATCACCACGTTTTTGCGTGACAACTTAGTGCCTGAACCCATTGACAAAGCCGAGAAGATAGGAATATGTGAACCAAAAGATCGCGGGGATTTCATATTGGGTATACATCCTTACGACATAAGGGAAGAAACAAGCGGCCAGCAGCGCGAACCAATTCGCCTTCTCGATGGCAGAGTTCAAGACCCTCCGGCTATGTTGGAACTTTATTACATGATTTCTGTGAGCAGCAAAGCTGAAATTACGGTTAAGGCATCGGAAGAATCTCGTATTATTGGTAAAGTAATTCAGATTTTTAAGGATAACCAAATTATTCCGCAACGTTACATGCCTGACAATACTGAAAGCGAAGTTCAAAATATCCCAATTAGCCTGCTTCCGATCGATACGAGTGAAAAAGTAAAGATTTGGGCAATGTTCGGCGAATCTTACAAGCTCTCGGTATTTTATGTTATAGGCCCCGTGGCTATTGATTCGGAAGTTGTACGCGTACCGAAAAAGCGTGTTGAATCCATCATCTTGGGTTCTACAAATTACGTTGCGCGCAAAATCGTCCAATTCGAGACTCGAATAAAAGATGAAGAAATTGAAGACGATTACACGGAACCGAAAGACGAAGATGAAAATAGCGATGATTTTGGAAGCGAAGATGAAGACTCTGGAAATGATGATTCAGAGGATGAAAATGATCTGGACACAGGGGATGAAGATGAAGTAACAGACGAAAATAATGAAACCCCGGAAAATGGGGCTCCGGAAAGCGAATCTGAAGAATCCCCGGACGAAGATGAAGTAACAGACGAAAATAATGAAATCTCAGGAAATGAGGCTCCGGAAAGCGAATCTGAAGAATCTCCGGACGAAGATGAAGTGACAGACGAAAATAATGAAACCTCAGGAAATGAGGCTCCGGAAAGCGAATCTGAAGAATCTCCGGAGGAAGATGAAGTAACAGACGAAAATAATGAAACCTCAGGAAATGAGGCTCCGGAAAGCGAATCTGAAGAATCCCCGGATGAAGACGAAATAACAGACGAAAATAATGAAATCTCAGGAAATGAGGCTCCGGGAAACAAGGCCAATGAAATCCCTGAAGAAAACGACTGAAAAAATAAATAAATATTATGAAAAATCTATAGAGGAAAATTATGAGGATCATCCACAGAGCATCTTTTGTTATAACTCTGATCGACTTGTTTACACATCGACCTATCAAGGACGCTCTTATCCTTTGTAATGGCGAACAAAACCCTTACACTCAAAACTCTCAAAATTCTTACGTATTTTCTGACCTAGAACCCGGTGAATACAATATAAATGTTTCTTGTCCCGGCTATGTAACTTTGACAATTAATTCAAAACTTCGGCAAAATCGGACTGAAAAAATCTGTCTAGAAATGCCATATGTTTCTACAAATCCGTCAATCTCTATTTTTCCACGTTTTGAATTCCAGTTTAATAATTCAGAATTCTTTAAAAACAAATCTGCCAGAATAACACTTACAAACCCAATTAAAACCCTTTTGCTAATTAGACCTGCTAAACAAGGCGATAAGATTATTTCACTCAATTTTAATGATGATAAAAACCTTTTCCCGCAGAATTATACGTACACCGTCAACGAAAAAACGTTCAAATTATTTCTGGTAGGATACGATATTTTTAGTAAAACATACATACTAAACAATAACCTTGCTGAAGATATGCCTGAAAATGGTGAATTTAATGTATATTGGAAACTTCAATGCGACCAATACGGCAAAATTGTTCTCCCGTTTATGCAGCAATTTATGAAAGGGCCTGAGCTTAAATTCAAAATTTTTTGCGATAAAAAAAATTTTAAAGCAAATGCAAATGTAGATAAATTCACCGAAGATAAAAAAGTTATTCCAATTAAATTAAGGTGAACATTTCCGAATACTCATGATTTAAGCTTGAGCTTATATGATTTAAACTTAGCCTTGAGGAGAACTTATGATCAGTAATAAAGAACTTATTTCACTTTCTCAAAAATTTGGAACCCCACTTTATGTTCTTGATGAAACGATAATTCGTCAAAATTGCAATCTATACAAAACCGTTTTGTATAAAAATTTTGGTAAAAACGCAATGGCGCTTTTTGCCAGCAAAGCATTAAGTTGTGTTGAATTTTGTAAAATCATCGATGAAGAAGGGTTAGGTTTAGACGTAGTCTCAGAGGGTGAACTTTATACGGCGTTCATGGCAAAATTCCATATGGGGAAAATCCATTTTCACGGTAACAACAAAAGCTTGAATGAATTAAAGATGGCTCTTCAAAAAAACGTTAGTAAAATCGTGGTTGACAATTTTGAAGAATTAAAAACACTTGCCACACTTGCCCACGAAACAAATAAACATCCTGAAATTTTGTTAAGGGTCCGTCCCGGAGTAAGCGCTAAAACTCACAGTTCAATTCTTACTGGAATCCTTGGTTCTAAATTTGGATTTGCGCTGGAAGAAATAGAAGACGTATTAAAATTTATATTAAAAACTAACCTTAAATTTTGTGGAATCCATTGCCATATAGGGTCACAAATTTTTAAACCTGAACCATTCGTAAATGCTGCGGAAATAATGATGAATCTTATTGCGAAAATTTATAACAAATTCAAAATACAAAGTGAATTCCTTAACCTTGGAGGCGGAATTGGAGTAAGATATGTAGAAACAGACCCTTTGTTAAACCCGGCCCAAATCATTAGCGCGGTTGCTAAGAAGATTAAAAACGTCGCCGAAATTCGAAGCATTCAAGTTCCATTCGTCTTTTTTGAACCAGGACGTTCAATAGTAGCGGAAGCAGGCACAACCATTTACACGGTGGGTTGCGTAAAAAAAGTATTCGGAAACAAAATTTATGCTATTGTTGACGGATCAATGGCGGACAATCCACGTTTTGCTCTTTATCGAGCTAAGTATAGAGTAACTAATTTGTCGCGCGAAAACGACGAATCAAACATCCAGAGTGTTACAGTTGCAGGTAAATGTTGCGAAAGCGGCGACATTATCGCTCAAGACACCAAAATAAAACAGCCGTACGCAAACGACCTTTTGGCGGTTCACTGCACTGGTGCTTACAATTATTCAATGGCTTCCAATTACAATAGACTATGCAGACCAGCGCTGATTCTTGCGGGAGGCTCCAAAGTGAAAATTTTAGCTCGCCGCCAAAATCTCGATGATTTACTTACTGAAGAGATTTTTCTAAATTAATGACAAACTCTTCGAGTGTAAGCTTAAGTTTAGCTATTTTTTTCGAATTTTTAGGTCCTACGTACCTGTAATGCCAAGGTTCATTTTTAACTTTCGTAATTTCTTCATTTTCTCCGTTGTATCTTTGTATGAACCCAAAATTCTTTGCATTCTCACTAAGCCATTTGTTTTGGGCCGCAAACTCGGGTCCTTGGGCACACCCATTAAAATCTACAGCCAATCCAAAATTGTGCTCGCTTTCACCAGGCATAGCAACCCAACTTCTGGCTCTATCTTTTGCTTGCTCGTCCGTTAGGCTCTTATCATTTATTTTTTCCTTTAAAACCTGATCCTCAAAGAGCTTATTTTGTCGTTCAAAACTTCGATACCCGGAATTCACCCATAAATTTACTTTATCTTTTTTTGCCTCCATAATCATCTTCCCTAGATTTTCTGCCATAACGGCCGCAACTTCTGCTCCGCAAACAATTTTAAGGTCAACTTTTGTTTCTGGCAAAGAATTGTATCTGTTAACTACGATAAGTTCCGAAGGCGCTTTTTCATTCCATTGAGTAAATTTATGTTCGGCAATCTCTTTTTTAAAATCGTGCGCTTTAAATTTTGATTTAAGATTATCTTCATTAGAAATTTCCGGTTCCTCCTTGGGGATTCCTGTTATAAAAGCCGACGCGGTTCTTACATCTTCGGAACCTTTTTCAATTCCTTGATTAGCATATAAAAATTTTTCTTTGAATTCATCCGTCTGTCCAGAAATACGTTCTATATATTCAGGTGCATCTTTGCCTACGCATTCATCCGACGACCAAACGTTTCCATCTGTAACTTGACAAAAACAAATCAAGCCGGTGACAAAAAAAGAAAAAACAACAGAATAAAAAAGAAACCAATTAAACGTCTTTTTTGTTATGTTAATCAATTTATTTAACCTCCTCAAATTAAGCATGTCTTTTTCTCTTAAATGTTTATATTCCAAAAATTCTCGTCCCCTTTCCGGAATTTTTAAAAATTCTACCAGACCCAACACCGAAGGCACCACTTATTAAAACCGAACCTCCAACAGCAAGAGTGCTATTTTTACGAAGAATAAAAGTGTTAATTGCCGGAAAAACAGAAAATATTTTCCTTTTATTGTTAATTCTGATATTACCTCCCACGATGAAAGTGATACCTTTTTCTAGAATAAAACTCACAAAAGAAAGCTTAGCATCTCCACGCAAACAAAGGTTTCTCGATATTTTAAGTGTTCTGCCTACTCCAATGCTATTTTCAAACTTGATCTCATAACATTTAACTATTATTATTCTCACACGTACGTCATTTAATGCTTGAATAAAAGTTTCTTTATTATGTACTATGGAAACATCACCGTTAATTGTTTCATTGTAAGCAATATTGTCTCCTTTAGCACGTAAAAGCTTGTTAATATTTTTAATTTTTTTTCTTTGATCTCTTGGAAAAAGGTTATAAATCCCCATAACACCTTGAACACGAGATCGCCAAGACAAAGTCGGCAGCTCCGGCAAATTTTGAATCATGCTTTCAAGCTGCAAAACGTTTCCCGGTTCAGGCATTCTTTTTTCTATTTCAAACCTGTCTATAATTACAGATTTACAAGAACTCGGCATATATTTGCGTGAGGTTACATTTATCTTTTCATCGTCAATTTCAACTTCTAAGTAGGAAGGACATTTTAAATCAATTAATACCTCATTTATTAGAGGCGCATTCTTACAGATTTCATAATTTTTTACTCCAGATGCACCCAATGTAACAAATACCGTTCCCTGAGGAATAAGATTTTCTCCGGAAGGAATTCCAATATTTTCATCTTTTATTAGCTTACCGAGCAAACTAGGAGATGAACGCGAATAAACATGGTCGTGCCCACCAATTACAAAATCCACCTCGCATTGAGCGGCTAGTTTCAAAATGTCTTTACTAGCTTCTAAAACATCTTTGTTTCTGCAATGCGGTCCATTTGAATAGGCGGATTTATGTGTTAGAATTATTTTCCATTTTGCATTTGAAGACTTTGCAATGCTGTAAATTTCTTCATATTGCTTCGAGTCTATACCAAAAATTTCATTGGAAGTGTTTGTATTAAGAATTATGAAAAGGGTATTCTTATATTCATAATAGTTATAAAATCCCCTTGATATATCCTGATTTTCACTCAAATTAATACTTATGTTAAAATGGGTTAACAAAGAACCACCTGCCACTGCGGATTCAAGCAAAGGATTAAATCTATAATCGTGATTTCCAGCTACCGGGATAACTGCATACTTGCCCCATAAGGGGTTATTGAGGAGGAAATCCCAATGGTTTTCGTTTTTCCCGTCGTCGACAAAATCACCCAAATGAACTATAAATTCCGCATTCTTAGCAGTTTCAAGAGCAGATTGTAAATTCTCAAGGAATAATTCATAGTCCTCTCGGATCATCCCTTGGGAATCTGAAACTGCCACAAATTTAAAATTTTTATCTTTATTGTTTTCGCAAGTAAATTCACCCGAGTACTTGCGTTCGTTGCTGAATATTCTGTAATAATAAGTTCTATCTTGCTTAAGATTGTTTATTGTCACTGAATATTTATATTTTTTTTCAGTAAAAAATTTAGAAACAACACCAAAAGCAATAAGATTTGACCTTGCAAGAGTCACAACACACTTTGTTGGCCTCACTCGCCTTGAGCGAGAAAAAAATTTATCTTCTGAAATTTCAAAAAATTCGTCACATTTTTTATTGTTAAGATTACCAAACCATCTAAAATTTCTTGAATTCGCCTCTGACCCAAACGTCATTGTTAAGTTAAATAAATTTTTTTTATTTTCGCTTAAAAAACTGGAATCATAACCAAATATCATGCTCCTTATTGTTTCCACAAGAAGCGTTCCAAAACCAGAAACAAAACTCTCTCCGATATATTTTTTTGCCATCTCATCAAGGATTTTTTGAAAATCCACACCGAGAATTTCTAAAATTTTATTTAACTGCCCGTTATTTGTTTTTCGATTTAAAAAAGTCCTCAACAGGGGAGAGTCAAAGGTTATCGAGTAATCCAAATATATGTTTTCACTTAAATTTTTGAACACTTTCAAAAGTGTATCAATTAAAAAATTTATACAATCCCTAGCAAATTCTTGTCTTTCAGATTTTTTTCTTGCATCAACAAACCACTGAGGCTGCACTTCCCCTGTCGTCATATAATAATTAAAAAGTATCAAAACTAAAAGATCAAATAAAGTTTTATCCTCAAGATTCTCTGGAACGTAGATCTCGTCTTCTGAAAGCCTTTTAAGAATTGAATTAATCTTTTGCGGTATGTAATCATCTGAAAAATATTTTTTATCTATCTGGCCCAAGATATCGCGAAAAATCTGTAAAATTCGTTCTTCCGGAATAACGATATTCTTAAACATCAGCCCAACCAGACCAACAGGTTCAAGGACAATGCCTTTAAGATAAAAAATTTCAACTTTACCTAAAAACCTACCAAGCTCAACTTCCCGCTTATTTAAAACAATACCTTTAATCTTTTTGATAACAAACTTTTCAACATCAAAACCGGGAAGCAAGCTTGACAAACCTTGTCCCAGACCGCAATCTTTTATCTTTTTCAAGAAAGGTTCCAAAGACGCCTTTATTATTCCGCTTACACGTCCACAATTACTAAACAAAATCTATCTCCACCTAGGGGGGTCAGATCAAATAATCTAACTTATTCAAGATAAGCACAGAAATAACAAGACCATAAATCGCAATAGCCTCACCAAATATAGCAAAAACCATGGATCTTCCAACAGTCTTAGGGTCCTCTGTTAGTGCTGCAATCGCCGCAGGAGCAGCAGAGGCAACCGCGATGCCACCACCGATGCCACCAATTCCAAGTGAAAGCGCTGCAGCCAAAAGACCGATTCCATAAGCTATAGCTCTGGCACTCGATTCACTTTCGGAAACGCTTGTTTTCGCTCCTGAACTAGATGCCGCAGCCGTTTTATCTCTGGAAGCCCCTAAAGCACACACAAAACAAATTAACGATACAACGAAAACGCTCAATACTTGAGTTAAAAATGTTTTCTTTGCATTTAAACCCTTTTTAATTGCCCAAACTGAGATAAAAGCCGAAACCACAACAAAAGCTAAAGGAATCCAAAAAATGAAAGAATACACGAAATTTCCCCCTCGAATCAGAAAAATTATAGTAACAAGAAACCGTACCGTACATTTCCTCCTAGATAAAAAACCACACAATATTTAAAAAATCAAGATTTGGAAGCAATAATAACAGCAATCCCCAGAAACTACAAAAGGATTACTCAACAAATGCTTGCTTGCGATTTTTTCTCCAATACATTTTTTGTTGCACCTCGAGATATCTACTTTTTGTGAGCCTTTTCGACAATAACATCATTATAAACGGGAAGCCCGGTACCCGCGGGCAAAAGCTTACCTATGATTACGTTTTCTTTTAAACCTGCAAGCGGGTCAATCTTGCCCTTTATTGCGGCTTCGGTCAAAACCCTTGTAGTTTCTTGGAATGAAGCAGCTGAAAGGAAAGAATCGGTTGCCAAAGAAGCTTTCGTAATACCCAAAAGTATACTCGTATAACTTGCCCGAACCAGCCCCTCTTCTCCGGAGTCAATTCTTTCACTAATTTTTTGATTTTCGTAATCTATTTCATTTTTCTCAACGATCGAATGTGAAAGAAATCTAGTGCTTCCCGGGTCTTCAATACGCGCTTTTCTTAACATTTGGCGAACAATAACTTCTATGTGCTTATCGTTGATATCTACGCCTTGCAGCCTGTAAACACGTTGAACTTCCTTTAAAATATAATCCTGAAGCGCAGCTACTCCTTTTATTGCTAGAACATCATGCGGGTTGATAGAACCCTCAGTGAGCACATCCCCAGCTTCGACCGTTTGACCTTCACTCACTTGAATCATTGAACCAAATGGGATGAGATATGATTTTTCTTCACCCGTCTCCTGGTTCAGCACAATAACATGTCTACCTTTCTTTATTTCCTCAAAACGAACAAGCCCACCGATTTCACTTATTATTGCAAGTTTTTTAGGCTTACGAGCTTCAAAAAGCTCCTCAACTCTAGGCAAACCTTGAGTAATATCAGAGCCTACAATTCCACCCACCTGGAACGTTTTCATCGTAAGCTGAGTACCGGGCTCGCCAATTGACTGAGCTGCAATAATCCCAACAGAATCTCCCACAGACACAGGCATACCAGTAGCAAGATTCGTTCCGTAGCACTTTTTGCAGACTCCGTGCAAGCAATTACAACAAAGAACTGAACGGATCTCAACTCTTTCTGCTCCGCTTTCGATAATCGATTCAACGTCACCGTCATCCATGGGATTTTCTTTTGAAACTAAAATGTTTCCTTCAGAATCTGTAAAATTGTTTACCAAATATCTTCCAAGAAGCCTTTCGTTTAAAGGTTCTATTACTTCGCGTCCTTCTAATATTTCAAAAACAAAACGTCCCGTGGTTGCGCCGCAATCATCTTCTAACACAGTAATGTCGTGTGAAACGTCAACCAAACGTCTTGTTAAATATCCTGAATCGGCAGTGCGCAAAGAGGTGTCTGAAGACCCCTTTCTAGCGCCACGTGAAGAAATAAAATATTCAAGAACATTCAACCCCTCACGGTAGTTCGAGCGGATTGGAACTTCTATGATGGTACCGGAAGTACTTGCAATAAGACCCCTCATCCCTGCAAGCTGTTTTACCTGGCTCATAGAACCACGAGCACCAGAGTTAACCATCATGCTTATCGGGTTGGTTTCTGAAAAATTATCTTTAAGAACTTCCAAAATATCATCCGTCGTCTTGGTCCAAATCCTTAAAACATGACTTTTTCTTTCAGGGTCTGAAATCAATCCGTCTCTATAATAGTTGAGGATATCGTCTATCTCACTTTCCGCACGACTAATTATTGTTTGCTTTAAATCAGGGATTACAGCGTCTTTAATTGAAATTGTCACGGCGCCACGAGTAGAAAATTTAAAGCCTAAATCTTTTATTTTATCAAGAACTTCAGATGTCTCTTGAACACCATGGATTTTTATACAGCGGTCAAAAATTAAGTCCATCTGTTTTTTAGCAACGACAAAATCAATTTCCAAATTACACGCCAAATTTTCATCGGTTCTATCGACGAATCCTAAGTCCTGGGGGATACACGAATTAAAAATTACACGCCCAACAGTTGTTTCAATAATTTTTGAAAATTGATTAGAATTGATGGTAACCAAGTTTCGCACCTTTATTATGGCGTGGAGCGAAATAATTTTATTATCATAAGCCATCAAAACTTCATTGAAATCTTTAAAAACCTTGCCTTCACCAAGTTCGCCTTCACGCTTTAAAGTAAGGTAATATATACCAAGAACCATATCTTTTGTAGGAACGGTAACGGGCTTACCGTCCGAAGGTTTCAACAAATTACCGGCCGAATACATAAGAAACCGCGCCTCTGCTTGAGCTTCGGCGGAAAGCGGAACGTGCACAGCCATTTGATCCCCGTCGAAATCGGCATTATAAGCATAGCAAACAAGCGGATGAAGCTTTAACGCACGACCTTCTACCAAAATCGGCTCGAAAGCCTGGATACCCAAGCGATGCAAAGTAGGGGCCCTGTTCAACAGTACAAGATGATCTTTTATAACTACGTCAAGTGCATCCCAAACATCGGGACGAACTCTTTCAACAGCCTTGCGAGCAGATTTTATGTTAGTGTACGCCCCGGTTTCAACCAAACGCCTGACTACAAAAGGCTTAAACAACTCTAACGCCATTTCCTTAGGCAAACCGCATTGATAAATTTTAAGTTCGGGACCAACTACAATAACGGAACGGCCGGAATAATCCACACGTTTTCCCAAAAGATTTTGCCTAAATCGTCCTTGTTTACCTTTTAGCATATCCGAAAGCGATTTCAAAGCACGGTTGTTAGCACCCGTTACTGGACGTCCGCGCCTTCCGTTATCTATCAAAGCGTCAACGGCTTCTTGAAGCATCCGTTTTTCGTTTCTGACTATAATATCAGGCGCCCCTAAACCGAGAAGACGCTTAAGTCTGTTATTTCTGTTTATAACGCGTCGGTAAAGGTCGTTAAGGTCGGATGTAGCAAACCTACCGCCGTCGAGTTGTACCATGGGACGCAAATCCGGCGGAATTACAGGAATTACATCTAAAATCATCCACTCAGGACGGTTTCCAGATTGTCTGAAAGATTCAACCACTTCCAAACGCTTTAAAATTTTTATACGTTTTTGACCGCTGACAGAAGCGGAAACCAGTTCTTCTTTAAGCCGAATAGAAAGCGATTCTAAATCAAGTTTGCAAAGCAACTTTTTTATGGCCTCCGCACCCATCCCGGCTTCAAAATCATCTTCATATTTTTCTTTTAAGTAACGATATTCCTTTTCGGTTAGGCACTGCTGCTCGGCAATCTCGCGCACTCCGCCATTGTCGGTAACAATGTAAGCAGCAAAATAAAGCACTTTTTCTAAAGTTCTTGGCGAGATATCCAAAATAATGGCCAGACGTGATGGGATGCCTTTAAAATACCATATATGCGAAACAGGAGCCGACAACTCAATATAACCCATACGCTCACGTCTGAATTTCGACCGGGTAACCTCTACCCCACAACGCTCGCATACTTTGCCTTTGTAACGAATCCTTTTGTATCTTCCGCAATGGCACTCCCAATCCTTCTGGGGGCCGAAAATACGCTCACAAAAAAGGCCATCAGCCTCAGGCTTAAGAGTTCTATAATTTATCGTTTCCGGTTTTTTAACCTCGCCATGAGACCAGCTTTTAATCTTTTCCGGCGACGCAAGCCTAATCCTAACCGAATCAAAAATAGTGTAATCCATAAAAACCCCTTTTGGAAACCCTCTTACATCTTGAGAATATCCTTTTTACATAATACTTAAAACCGTAAATAAATTTTTTAATTAAATTTTCATAATTTATCTTTTGGTTTTAACCTTTGCACAAGATTAGTTTTTAATTTTTTACCAAAATTTGTAAAAACTAACAAAAATTTCCCATTAATTATGGATAAAAACCTAATAACCCCTCAAACTTTAAGAGCATTTTCAATTGCACACCCTTGAGGGTCACCTGAAGATAATGTTAACGAATCAGCGTCGATGGATTCTATTTCACTTTGTTCATGAAAATTGGAACTAGGAACTCCCAAATCGATATCTTTCTCGAATTCTTCGCCTATATCGATTTCATTCCCTTCTTTATCCAGAATACCCATGTCAAGCCCCAAAGAACGCAATTCTCTGAAAAGAACCTTAAAAGATTCAGGGATCCCTGGTTTAGGAATATTTTGACCTTTCACAATGGCTTCATAAGTCTTTACTCTGCCGTTTATATCATCAGATTTTACAGTTAAAATTTCCTGCAAAGTGTAGGCTGCGCCATAAGCTTCCAATGCCCAAACTTCCATTTCTCCGAACCTTTGACCGCCAAATCGCGACTTTCCTCCCAAAGGTTGTTGAGTAACAAGAGAATAAGGCCCAGTTGAACGCGCATGAATTTTATCATCTACTAAGTGATGAAGTTTTAAATAATACATAACGCCAACTACTACGGGATTATCAAAACAATCGCCGGTACGACCATCTCTGAGTACTATTTTGCCTTCCTCGTCGAGCCCCGCTTCCTTAAGATATTTAAAAATATCGTCTTCTTTTGCACTTTCGAACACAGGAGTAACAACTTTCCAACCCAAGACGCGCGCTGCATAACCTAAATGCGCTTCCAGCACCTGACCAAGATTCATTCTTGCCGGAACGCCCAAAGAACTAAGAACTATATCCAACGGAGTCCCATCCGGTAAAAATGGCATATCTTCAACAGGGAGAATCCTTGAAACAACACCTTTATTTCCATGACGACCAGCCATTTTATCGCCTACGGAAATCTTCCTTTTCTGGGCGATGTAGCATCTAACCACCTTGTTAACACCGTTAGCCAGCTCATCTTTGCTATTTTGCTTTGTAAAGATCTTAACATCAACAACGATTCCGCCCTCACCATGAGGTACTTTAAGCGAAGTATCTCTGACTTCTCTGGCTTTTTCGCCAAAAATTGCCCTTAAAAGTCTTTCTTCAGCGGTAAGCTCAGTTTCACCTTTTGGCGTAATCTTACCAACAAGGATGTCCCCAGAAGTCACCTCGGCGCCAATTCTTATGATTCCATTTTCATCAAGATCTCTGAGTGCATCCTCGCCTACATTAGGAATATCACGCGTTATCTCTTCCGGACCCAGCTTTGTGTCGCGAGCATCGATTGAATATTCTCCTATATGGATCGAAGTATAAACATCTTCCCTAGCCACTTTTTCGCTAATAAGAACTGCGTCTTCATAATTGTAACCTTCCCAAGGCATAAACCCGACTAACACATTTTTCCCTATGCTTATTTCGCCATTTTTAGTGGAGGGGCCATCGGCAAGTATCTCACCTTTTTTGAACTTCTGCCATTTTGAAACTATCGGACGTTGGTTAACACAAGTGCTTTGATTTGAACGCTTAAATTTCGTCAATTTAAAAGTCTCTTCAACGCCTGAATCGTAAATTACTTCTATCTTGCTTGAATCTACGCTTTTAACGGTACCCGCGTGTTTGGCTACCTCGCAGACTTGCGAATCAACTCCCGCTTTATACTCCATGCCGGTCGCAACTATCGGAGATTCAGACGTAATCAGCGGTACCGCTTGTTTCTGCATGTTAGCACCCATAAGCGCACGGTTGGCATCGTCGTTTTCAAGGAATGGAATCATTGCGGTCGCAACGGAAACAACCATTTTAGGAGAAATATCCATAAAATCAACATCTTCACGAGAGAACTCCATAAACTCTCCCCGGCGGCGACACGTGACCTTAGGACGAACAAACTTTCCGTCTTCAAGAGGCTCATTCGCCTGAGCAACTACATAATTGTCTTCTTCGTCAGCAGTCATATAGACGATTTCTTCAGTAACTCTTCCACTTTGCTTATCAACAAGTCTGAAAGGGGCTTCGATAAAACCATATTCGTTGATCCTAGCATATATTGCCAGATATGAGATTAACCCTATATTCGCGCCTTCCGGAGTTTCTATCGGACACATACGGCCATAATGAGTATAATGCACGTCGCGCACCTCAAAACTAGCTCTCTCACGCGAAAGACCGCCGGGACCTAACGCCGAAAGACGGCGCTTGTGAGTAAGTCCAGAAAGAGGGTTGACCTGGTCCATAAACTGCGAAAGCGGAGAGGAACCAAAAAATTCCTTAATCGCAGAAACAATAGGCCTGATATTTATCAAAGCATGTGGCGTAATAACATCCAAATCTTGTGCTTGCAAGGTCATTCGTTCTCTTATAACGCGCTCCAGACGTGAAAAACCTGCCCGAAATTGGTTCTGGAGAAGCTCGCCTACTGAACGAATTCTTCTGTTCCCTAAATGATCGATATCGTCGACCTCTCCGACCTCGTTTGATAAACAAATTACATAATTGATCGAAGCAAAGATATCATCTATGGTTATATGTCTGGGAACCAGCTCGCTACGAGACCTTTTGATAATTTCCTTAAGCTCTTCGTGGGACTTACCTGAACTTTTTTCAATAATCCCATAAAGTATGCTAAAACGCACTTTTTCTTTAATTCCACATTCCTGAGCCGCATCAAATTGAACAAAATCGTTAATGTTAACCATACCATTTGAAATCACTTTAACTTCTTTGCCGTTTACCGCAATGTACACCTGAGAAACGCCGCAATTTTCAATTTCTTTAGCACGTTCTACGGTCAAAACTTCGCCCGTTTCTGCAAGCAATTCGCCGGTAAAGGGGTTGACCACCATGCGTGAAACCTTTTGATTTTGTATACGCTTCCACAAGCACAACTTTTTGTTAAATTTGTAGCGTCCTACCTTTGAAAGATCATATCTTCTGGGGTCAAAAAACAAAGTATTAATATGATTTTGTGCAGTTTCAATGGTCGGAGGCTCGCCAGGACGTAATTTTCTGTAAATGTCAAAAAGCGCCTCTTCAATGTTTTTGCTCATATCCTTTTCAAAAGTCGATTCCAATTTGGCATCTTCACCGAAATAATCTACAATCTCCTTATTGGAACCCAGCCCTAGAGCACGGATAAAGGTAGTCACGGGAACTTTGCGATTTTTGTCGATTCTCACATAAAAAACGTCTGAAGAATCCGTTTCGTATTCAATCCACGCGCCGCGGCCGGGAATTATGCTTGAAGTAAAAAGTTCCTTTCCAATTTTATCGTATTCTTTCTTGAAATAAACTCCTGGTGAACGCACAAGCTGCGAGATAATAACCCTTTCGGTACCGTTCACGACAAAAGTCCCGCTTTCCGTCATCAGAGGAAAATCTCCCACAAAAACCTCAGACTCTTTGGCTTCACCGGTCGCGCTGTTCCATAATCTGGCGATTATCTTTAAAGGTGCTGAATATGTAGCATCCTTTTCTTTGCATTCATCAACATTGTAATTAGGTTTATCAACGGGCAGAACAAAACCCGCAAAATCCAAAACCAAATTATTGCCGTAGTCACTTATCCCAGAAACTTCCTTAAGGACTTCATGCAGCCCTTCTCGAACAAACCACTCATAAGAACTCCTTTGCAATTCTACGAGATCCGGTATTTCCGCCTCTGCCATATCTCCGAAGCACATACGTTCAACGTTCCCGAATTTTACAGATCTAATCTTTGCCATAGAAACAACTCCGAAATTAAAAGGTTATATTTCCAAGGATCCAAAACACCAAAACAACGAAAGACCTAAATCCTTCGTTAATCTATACTAAACGTTTTTTAAAATTTATTAGACGCATCCCCCAAAATATAAATTAAATCAACCGATAAAAACACCTAAAAATCACCCGACTGTCATATTTTATCCTTAAATTCCAGTTTGTCAAGCCCTAGCGTTGCTAAAACAGGCGCAACTGCTAAAATTTTTATGAATAACGAAATTAAATGCCCCAAATTAGGTCTTACATAAGGGTCGAAAAAGATATTTGTGTAAAAATTCCAGCACAAAGCTCCAGACTAACAAAACAAAAATCATCAGTTTAGAGCCTTTTCAGAATCGAGGTCTCATTTTTAAATTAATCGGTGAAATCGGGATGAGCTACTCCCCCCTCACCCATACCAATAACCACAGTGCGCGTTGGAGCTGCCCTTAGCCAGCAGCCGCCTCATTCGAATGAAGGAGCCTTTACTTTCGTTTTAAAAATTCCTTAATCGAATGAAAAATATTTGAAAAAAGGCCTCTCGGAGTAGAAGAAAGAATTGAACCATTTTCTATACCGTTGCTTCCGACAGAAACGGGTAACGGAACTTCGCCGGAGCCCTCCCGCTCAGGAACAGAAACTGCTTTCAAGCTTCTTTTCTGCAAATTTCTAGCAATTTTGGCAATCTCACCGCTAAACTTACTAAAACCAGGATCATCATTAATCGTACCATTATAAGGACACGGTTGAAAAGGATATAATTGCGACAAAGCAGGATCGAGTTGTAACACAACAGGATTAAATTTTCCCCACTGTTTCAAGATTGCTGACTTAGCTCCTTTTAAAAAAGTCAAATCTTTTTCAAGTATACAAAAAATTAATCTATCATTTTCACCTAAATGATGAATATCATCTAACCAATAATTCCATTCTTCGAAACACGTCCGCGCCAAAGCAACGGGAGACGAAAACAAATTCCAACGATGCCTCTCTCTAACTTCAAAACTATCACGACCAAGCACCACAACAACAATCCGCGAAGAATCGCCAGAAGGTGCTCTTGGAGTAAAAGAGTCGTAGATACGATCTCCAAATCCAACGCTAAGGGTTAACGCTCCTCCATCATCATAACATAACGCTTCAAAGGGACATTCTTCTGGGAAATTGTTGAAAAAAACCAAGTTTATGGCAAGCATATTTAAAACATCACGCGCCGAATCGAGATCACTACCACAAACTTCCAGAATTATTGGGTCATTCGGATCTCCCGAGACTGCCCTGCTGGGCACAGCGGACACCATAAAACATAAAGCCATGGTCGCGAGTGCCATGTTTATAAATTTTAATTTCATTTTTTCTCCTCAAATTTTTTAATTTTTACCATATTTTACCATAAAAGGTAGCAAACGCTTATCAAGTTTGTTTTTTCAAAAACGCAACGAACGATTATTTAGCTTTTAATTTTATCCATCTACCTCCTTGTGGGCTATTTTAACTTCGATCAATTTTTACTAGCCTCCTACCGTCCTTTTAATCTAACTAATCTAACAATAAACAGTAATTATATTATATATAAACTTGAATAATTTGTAAAGAGTTACTTCAAACCTTAACAGTAACAATTAATTTAAGCCTGCTATAAAACCGCTTACTTCTGAATTTTACACATGTTGGTGCATTTTATCTTGTTATTTATGAAATTATTTTTATTATTTTAGCAACGCCATTAAATGTTACTTCTTAAACACAAAAAAATTATTTCTTGCTGCCAAGTAAACTTATGTACAATATACAACCAAAATATTTACTTAATCCGCAATACATGATACAATTAACATTGGGTTAACTATTTTTTAAAAATAATACAGTCTTAGAATTTAATTTGCTTGGGAACTGAATTAAGAATTCCTTCGATGGGAGGTGTCTCAACTATGCGTAAGGATAGGTACAAATCATTAATTGCCGGCCTTCTGGCTGTGGCGGTTATTGCTGCGCCTAGTTGTAACTCCGTAAAGGGGGTAACTCAATCTGAAACAGGTTCATTAAGCGAAATATCGAGGGTTTTCCCATATATCGCGGGAGGAATATTGGGTACGATAGGCGGAGTGGCGGCAATTAAATCGTTATTCGGAAACAAAAATATTCAGCCGTTATCTTTTGAAAGTCAAACGGGAACTGGCAGCCAATTTGAGCTAAAACATAACACCCCCAGCACATATTTGAGCTCACAGCCATGGCATGACAATTCCCCCGTCAGAACCGGTGTTACTTTTCCGTCAGGATCGTCCGCTTCTGATAGGAATAGCGCGCCCTTGTTAGTGCCATTTACGCCGGAAGAAATTTGTGATGGGCCTGCGGTAAACTTATATAATGCACGTTCTGCATGCTATATGAACGCCCCGCTTCAAGTGCTCCGCAAATGCCGCTACTTTATACGGTCTTTGTTTGATGAAACTCAAGTTGGGACATCTCCAACCGCAGCGATGGATAAAACAGCGATTCAACAGTTTTATATAGACTACCATATACATCAACCCGGCGATAAAAAGTTTGATGCTTATGACTACTGCCGTGCGCTTGGGCACGAAGATAAAAGCGGTTTTGCATTAGATTTTGTTAACAAAGTGACTAACGCATTATACCCCAAACCAGAGGTTTTTTCACCATCCCATGTGATTAATGCATATCCGCCCTGTAATGGAGAACAATGGTTCACCAAAAATCCTAAATCCTACTATATCAAGACGTGGCAAAATTATGTTAACGTCGAAAAAAGTTTAAATTTAGACTTAGTGATAGTCATTGAACAATTCCCAAGCGGTACCTACGATGAACTTGCACCGCGTGAACTGACATATGAATACACAGGCCTGCCTCTAGGCGACAAGCGCAAGGCTTTGAGAGGGGTCGTCGTACGCTCGGGGTATCACTTTGTAGCATTTATAACCGAAGGTGATGAATGGCGATTGCTGGATTGCACAAGCGGAGAAGCTCATGGAAAGATAATCAAAGATCACGATTTAAAAGCTTACATCAATTCAATAGAGGCATTTGGGGGAGATTCCCCAAGAGAGCGAATTTACTTTTATGAGAACGAATCGCTTTAAATGGTTTTCGAAAAAATGTTTTAAAATTTCAAAAGTATCAGAACATACTAAGAAGCTGATTTAGAAAATTGCTTTTTTTGCATTAATTTGAAAAACTTATAAAAAAATTTCTTACCAGTGACAATCTCTTTAAGATTATCGGAATTGATAAATCAATATACATCTGTTAAAATATCCACATGAATAATGAAATAATGCGTCCAAAATGCGGGGGCAGCGGGGGCAGCGCACGAAGGTATACGAAGTCAAAGAATAAGGGAAGGAATAAGGTGTTTAAAAACCCAAACATAAAGAGAATTAACAACCATATGAATACTTTGAGAGACGGAATAAGATTTT
>JAISNY010000006.1 GCA_031275995.1 Oscillospiraceae bacterium
TCTGACTTTATTTATAGCAAACTCGGAGATTGTTTTAAAATTTATAATAATGTTGTTGTGTTGAAGAATTTTGCTGGAACTAATGCGGGTGTAAACGAACTTAAAGGTAATCTTCTCAAAATTGCTGAAAATTTGCGTAAGGAAAGTAGTTTACTCCCACCCACCGCGATCGAAATTGGTTCATACTTTGTTCCTGTCACGGACGAGGGTGGTTCAGCTCTTCCTGCCCCTGCCCCTGCCACGAAGAAAGCAGTTTAAACTTTTTTCAAAGATGCACTGTTTGGTTTATGGAAGCTTTTACCAAGGCATACAAGGTTTTTTGTTAGTCTAGAGCCTTTTTAATCATTTTTTCTGTTTGCAATGTTTTTATAAAAACTTTCGTTAACCGTGCATTAAACGCCTTAATGTGAATAAGATTTTCTTTTCTATTCTTGAAACATAAGAACGTGAAATTTTAAGCTTTTTCGCTACTTGCTGCTGAGTAAAGGTTATTCCATCGCCAATTCCGTATCTAAGCTTTATAACTATTTTTTCTCGTTTATTTAATTTTTCTTCAATAAATTTCAAAATTTTTTGCGCGTCTATTTTATTGGCAATTTGATCAAATATCTGAGTATTTTCTGTTAAAGTTTCTATAAGCGTAAGTTGACCTCCGTCCTTTCCAGTTTCTATGGGTTCTTCCATGGAAACATCAAGCGAAGATTTTTTAACTGTGCGAAAATACATCAAAATTTCATTTTCGATGCATCTGGATGTGTAGCTTGAAAGTTTTATCCCTTTGGAATCATTAAAAGTGTTTATTCCTTTAATTAAGCCTATGGTGCCAACTGAAATAAGGTCTTCATTATTTTCTGGCAAATAACTAAATTTTTTTGTTATATGAGCAACTAGACGCAGATTATGCTCAATTAATTTCGTTTTCGCCTTGTTGTCTCCATCCTTCATAAGTTCAATAAGCCTTTTTTCATCTTTAGTAGAAAGCGGTTTTGGGAATGCATTCTGGTTGACGACATGGAGTACAAGAAAAATTATTCCGGAAAAAAAATTACCTACCAAAGAAGCAAACAAAAAATCACCGGCCATATTTAATTTATAAATTTTATAGACCGATGTTTTTTACTTTTGAACTAATTATATTCAAAATACTAAACTTAAGTGCAAACACCATTTAAAACACGTGAGAATGTTTAGAGACATTTAGGAAAAAATAATCCATAAGAAGGTTAATAATTGCAAGATGTAAACTAATTTTAGGAAACAATGTTTGAGAAAATATCCACTAATTTACATAACGCTAGGAGGAGTTCTATGGCTAAACGTTTAGGAACCCGCACTATTGTGTTTCAGAACAGACCTTCTATTAAAGGCTTTGCCGCCGTGGCAGGTAAAAAAGAATCTCAAGGCCCGCTAGCAAAGTATTTTGATAAAACTTTCGAAGACACTACGCTTGGTCAAAAAACCTGGGAGCGCGCAGAAGGATTGCTTCAAAAAGAAGCTACATTGCTTTCTTTGAAGAAAGCAGGGCTTGAAATAAAAGACATTGATTTTATCTTTGCAGGAGATTTGCTTGATCAGTGCATTTCTTCCATGTTCGGTCTTAAAGAGATGAATGTACCTTTTCTGGGACAATTCGGCGCATGTTCAACGATGGCACAAACAATAATTCTTTCATCAATAATGGTTGAATCAGGAATCGCAAAAAATGCTGTCGCAGTAACTTCTTCACATTTTTGTTCAGCTGAAAGACAGTACCGGTTTCCTCTGGAATATGGAGGTCAGCGTCCGCCCAGCGCTCAATGGACCGTTACCGGAGCTGGAGCCATAGTTATTGGAGAAAGCACCAAGGTTCTTCCTTATGTAGAAAAAGCAGTTGTTGGCAAAATTGTAGACCTTGGCGTAAACGATGCCTCAAATATGGGTGCAGTAATGGCACCGGCTGCGTCAGAATCTATAAAAAATTTTTTAATAGATACCGCGACCACCCCTGAAGATTACGACTTGATACTAACCGGCGACCTTGGCGAGATCGGAAGCACGTTACTCATAAAGCTTTTAGAAAAAGAAAGTATAAAAATAAAGAACAAACATAAAGATTGCGGATTAATGATTTTTCAAAAAGATACCCAGGACGTGCACTCCGGAGGCTCTGGATGTGGATGCTCTGCTTCAACACTTTGTTCAATTATACTACAAAGGGTTAAAAATCATGAACTTAAAAATATACTTTTCATAGCTACCGGTGCCCTTATGTCACCGACTTCTTTCAAGCAGGGCGAAACCATTCCGGGGATAGCTCATTTAGTTCAAATTAGAAGTTAAATAAAACTTTTTACTTTCAATTTTCCCGCATTTAGGACGTTTAATTTCGATTAATGATAATTTTTAGCAGTAAATTTAATCATGCAAAACATATCGTCTGGGAAGCGCAGTACACACTCGAACTAATAAATCGACTTTTGCGCCATTATTTAGATTGATTTTGTTGGCCAAAATTTTGAGAATGATCGAAAATTCTATTTTGCTTTATTTATTTATGTAAAAACATTTACAAATGGAGGTCAGTATGTTAAAATGTTATTGGATGGATAAAATCGAAATTAAGTAATCGTTACTTTGGCGTTTTTTGAAAAAGCAAGTTTGATAGGTTTTCGCTATCTTTTATGGTAAAATTTTAAAAATTTGAGGAGAACAGATGAAATTTAAATTTGGAAACATAGCATTCGCAGCCATAGCTTTTGTTTTTATGGCATACGCTGTACCCAGCAAGGCGATCTTGGGGGATGCGGAAGACCCGATTAGGGTTTCATTCTTTGGTTTGCACTCGCTCACAGCAGCTAGCGTGGAAGCGCTTGCCGAAAGTTTTCCTGATGGATGTGTTACTAAGAAAATTAAACCTCTTTCTGGTGATAATTATTTAGTTACTGATTGTTTAATTAAAGATAAAACGGGGATGGAAGATATTAATATCCTCATGTGTAAGATATGAGGGACTTAGAAAAAGACCCAATACGCACATTGCTGTTGTTACATTATTTGGAGGTTGTTATCCTGACATACTGAAGTTATCGGAGGATTTGATTTTTTCTAGACGTGTTGGACGTCGTTGTAGATTACAACGTTGTTTTCGAAATGCTAAACTAATTTTGGTCGTAAGGGGAGGTGATATTCTTAATCCTATTCCAAACCATGTCAAAGAAGTGCTCGAGGAACGATGGAAAGAGTATAAACCTGATTGGATAATTTTATTCCAGATAATGATTGTAAAGAATTGAGCGCTGAGATTCTCAAAATTGCTAGAAGTCTTCGTGGTGAAGCAGTTCTGCCGCCGCGTCTGATCCCGATCCTGTTGGTCCCACGCGCACCTGGTGAAGTAGCTTTCGCCCCTATTTACTATGTTGACGCTCCTGCGCCTGTCGCGAGAGAAAATAATTTTAACTTTCTTCAAGGATTCTCAAACTTGATAAAAAAATTTCTTGGAATACATTTTGAAATACTAAAAATGTAATTAAGCGTTCGATACCTTACATTTTATGACAAAATTTTAAAAAGTACAACGCTCAACTTTTTGGTAATGCCTACACTTTTAAAAGTGCAAACTCTCTTTTAACTTTCTCTCGCAGAGAGGTCTTGGCTCGGATGAAAGAAAAGAAAATTTAGTGATGTATTTTCCGTTTCTTTCTGTGTGAAAGATAAAAGTGTTCTTTTGTTGGATGACGCCGTCACTACCTCTGTTCAATATAGCATGTGTGTTAGCAATTCCCAAAATAGATATTGTACCAAACTATAAAGATGTAAACGGTCCAAATCTTTCTGCTGTTATCTTTCTTACCTGTAAAATGTTCTTCAAGCAGGTTGCAAAGATTGTCGGTATCAAAAAAGCGCTTTGAAACCTCGGAGATAAACTTGGTTCGTACCTCTTCATAATATTTTTTATTACGTAACCAAATCCTTGTAGGAATAGGAAATCCTAATTTGAGTCTTTGGGCAATTGGATATGGGAGTCGCTTGGCTGCGGCGCAACGCAAAGCAAATTTTGTGTTTTCCCTCGGCGTCTTAATCTTAGAAGAAAGTTTAGACGCGATATCAAACATTTTTTTGTCAAGAAACGGTACTCTCAGCTCGAGTGAATTCGCCATGCTCATACGGTCAGCCTTCAATAATATGTCTCCCACGAGCCAAAGGTTCATATCCACGTATTGCATCTTAGTGGCTTCATCTACATCTTTTACCCTTTCATAAAATTTTTTGACAAAATTTAAGGGATTGGTCGCGATATTCGGGTCTTTTAATATATGTTTTTTTTCTTCTTCTGAAAAAATATACGCATTTCCGATAAATTTTTTTTCAGCTTCCAATTCACCACGCATTATGAACCCACGACCCTTAAAATATGGAAACTTTTTAACTAGATTTGACAGGACAGTACGAATTTTCTGAGGAACAAATCTGCGGTACCATTTAAAAACGCGAGGTTCATTATATACTGGATATCCGCCGAAAAGTTCGTCGGCGCCCTCTCCAGAAAGCACTACTTTGACATGTTCGCTTGCTAAACGGCAAAGAAAATAAAGCGCAACACAAGAAGGATCCGCCAAAGGCTGGTCCATATAATATTGAACCGGGCTGACCGCTTCCCAAAACTCATCAGCCGCGATTACCTTGCTGAAATGATGAAGTCCAAAATAACCACAAAAATCCTCTGCTTTTTTGATTTCGTTATATTTTTCTCCTTCGTCGAATCCGACGGTAAATCCTTTTTTTTCCACAAAATACGATGCAATTATGCTAGAATCCACACCGCTTGAAAGGAAACATCCCACCTCGACATCGCTCATACGATGAACCCTCACGGAATCTTCTAAGACATTCGCAATTTTTTCGGTGGCTTCTTTGATTTCATTCTGTTTTGATGCGAAAACAGGTTCAAAATATCTTACTATCTCGATTTTCCCTTCTTTAAAACGAAGGAACCTTCCGGGTTCAAGACAAAAAATACCCTCAAAGAGGGTTTCGGGAGGCGGAACATATTGGAACGAAAGATAGTTATCAAGCGCCGAAAAATTTATTTTTTTTTCAAAATCCGGGAATGCTAATATGCTTTTGATTTCTGAGCCGTAAATGAGGTCATTTTCATAAACGCAGTAGTGAAGCGGCTTGATTCCAAAATGATCGCGCGCCAAGAAAAGTTCGCGCTCTGAACGATTCCAGATGGAAAACGCAAACATTCCGCGCAAGTGTTCTACGACTTTTTCACCCCATTGTTCGAACCCGTGCAAAATCACTTCGGAATCCGTACAAGATTCAAATTTGTGACCATTTTTAACTAATTCATCACGTAATTCTTCGTGATTGTACACTTCTCCATTGAATGTTAAAACCAAATTTTCATCTTCATTACAAATCGGCTGCCCTCCGCCTGAAATATCTACAATGCTCAGGCGTCTGAACCCCATGGCTATAAAATCATCGGAGAAGAAACCAACATCATCGGGCCCTCGATGAATAATTTTTTCCGTCATATCTCGCACTATCTCATTTCTTCTTTGATCTCCCTTACTAACAAAACCACAAATCCCGCACACAATAAAACTCCTAGCATGAATTTAAACTTCTTAAAATCGACCGATCATAATTGTAAAAAATTCTATGCCTTTGTCAAATTTCAAACTTTTTAAATATTAAACATGTCCTAAAACCTCAAAATCAATTTTAATCAAACCTGCGAGTTCAATTGCTATTACAGATTATGTAAACGTGGTAGTGAGATTTTTATATTTTAGTAAAATTTTTATAAAGTAATAAATCGTATTGCGATAGTTAACGTGTTCAACAAAAATGTATTAGTCACCTAATCTACAAGTACAGATATACTTAGTGAAATATGACGCCACACACTGAGACCAGAATTCACAAGGAGTTAACCTGTCTTATTTTCCGTTCGCGACGAAATTATATTTTCTGAAACCGACTTAGGAGCCTCGGCATAATGGCTTGGCTCCATAGTGTACTGGCCACGTCCCTGAGTTCGCGACCTCATGTCCGTTGCGTACCCAAACATCTCAGAAAGCGGCACTTGCGCGTTTATACGTTGTGCTCCCGGTATCGCTTCAATGCCCTGAATCATTCCCCGACGCGAATTTAAATCCCCAATCACGTCGCCCATATATTCTTCTGGAACAGTCACTGAAACCTTCATTATTGGTTCAAGAATCACGGGGTTAGCCTTGCGCATCGCAGATTTGAACGCCATCGAACCCGAAATTTTAAATGCCATTTCCGAAGAATCCACTTCGTGGTAAGAACCATCGTAAAGAATAACCTTGACATCAACAACATTATAACCGGCAAGGACGCCAGATTGCATCGCACCTTGTACGCCCTGATCTACAGCCGGAATATACTCTTTTGGAATAGCTCCGCCCACAATTTCGTTTACAAATTCATAACCCTTTTCAGGGTTTGGCTCTAACCTGATTTTAACGTGACCATACTGCCCGCGCCCACCGGATTGACGAATATACTTTTCTTCAACCTCAGCATTTTTGCGAACCGTTTCTTTGTAAGAAACCTGCGGTTTGCCAACATTTGCTTCAACTTTAAATTCTCTGAGTAAACGATCGATTATAATTTCAAGATGTAATTCTCCCATCCCAGCAATTATCGTTTGGCCTGTTTCTTCATCGGTGTAAGCCTTAAAAGTAGGATCTTCCTCTGCCAATTTTGAAAGAGCAACACCCATTTTTTCTTGACCCGCTTTAGTTTTAGGCTCAATAGCGACGCGAATAACAGGATCCGGAAACTGCATAGATTCAAGTATTACAGGATCTTTCTCACTACACAATGAATCTCCGGTTGTTGTGTTTTTAAGCCCAACCGCCGCAGCAATATCTCCCGCATAAACCGCTTCAATGTCCTGACGGTTATTCGCATGCATCTGCAAAATACGACCAATTCGCTCCGTGCTATCTTTGGTCGAATTGTAAACCATTGAACCAGCTTTAACGACACCGGAATAAACTCTGAAAAAACATAACTTACCAACAAAAGGATCAGTTGCAATTTTGAAAGCGAGAGCGGAAAAAGGAGTGGAATCCGAAGAAACACGCGAGACCTCTTCACCTGTTTCTGGATTTACACCTTTTATAGCAGGAACGTCTGTGGGCGCAGGCATGTAATCCACAATTGCATCAAGAAGTTTTTGAACACCTCTATTTTTGTAAGAAGTTCCGCAAGTTACAGGAACAAAATTACCCGAAATTGTACCTTTACGTATGCACTGTCTTAAATCATCTTCAGTCACGGTGGCATTCTCAAGATATTTTTCTAGAACTGAATCATCAAATTCAGCGGCTTCTTCAACCAATCGACCTCTATACTCCCGAGCTAACTCCAGCATATCCTCAGGAATTTCCTCAACCCGAATGTCTTTCCCCAAGTCATCATAATAAACATAAGCTTTCATTTCAACCAGATCAACTAAACCCTTAAACGTATCCTCGGTACCGATTGGAAGCTGAATTGGTACCGCATTGCATTTAAGACGTTCACGCATCATTTTTACTACATTATAAAAATCCGCACCCATTATATCCATTTTGTTAACGTAGGCCATCCTAGGAACTCCGTACCTGTCGGCTTGGCGCCAAACCGTCTCAGATTGCGGCTCAACGCCCTCTTTCGCAGAAAGAACCGTCACCGAACCGTCGAGCACTCGAAGAGAACGCTCCACCTCTACCGTAAAATCAACATGCCCTGGAGTATCTATTATGTTTATTCTATGTTCTTTCCAAAAACAAGTAGTCGCTGCGGAAGTTATTGTAATGCCTCGTTCTTGTTCTTGTACCATCCAATCCATGGTTGCGGCGCCGTCATGAACCTCGCCAAGCTTGTGACTTATACCGGTATAAAACAATATCCGCTCGGTAGTAGTAGTCTTTCCTGCATCGATATGCGCCATGATTCCGATATTTCGCGTCATTTCAAGAGTAACATTTCTCGGCAAATCAATCCCTCCTTATCGCTATAATTTACAAAAATTTATCCGACTTAAATCTTTAAAGTCACACAGATTAAATATTTTTTACGTTTTCACGCAAAACCAGTCAATGCCTTTATTTTCAACTTTTCTAATAACCACAATTTCTACCGAAAAAAACAACACGTTTACCATCTGTAATGTGCAAAAGCTTTGTTCGCTTCGGCCATTTTGTGCATATCTTCACGCTTTTTAACCGATGCCCCCGTGCTGTTGTAAGCATCAATGAGTTCTGCCGCAAGAGATTCCGCCATCCTTCTTTCTGAACGCTGACGTGAACAATTCTTGATCCATCTTAAACCTAAAGTTTGACGTCTATTGGAACGAACCTCGACGGGAACCTGGTAAGTCGCACCACCAACACGACGCGCCTTAACTTCAAGCGAAGGCATTACATGCTCCATAGCCTTAGCTAGAACATCAAGTGGCTCCGCACCAAGTTTTTCTTTCACTGTATTGAAGGCCTCATAAACTATCGACTGAGCTACCCCTTTTTTTCCGTCGTACATTATGCTGTTAATCAACCTGGAGACCAATTTCGATTTATAAACGGGATCGGGTAGAACATCACGCTGCGCTACCGCTCCTTTTCTAGGCATCTTATGCTCCTCCTTCTGTTTCTATTTGGACTTCGCGGCCGCTTTTTGTGCTGTGCCAGCCTTCGGACGCTTAGCTCCATATTTAGAACGCCCCTGCATGCGCTTGGCAGCCCCTTGAGTATCCAGGGTGCCACGGACAATATGATATCTAACTCCGGGCAAGTCTTTAACACGCCCCCCACGAATAAGCACTACACTGTGTTCCTGCAAATTGTGGCCGATGCCGGGAATATAAGATGTTACCTCCATCCCGTTAGAAAGTCTAACTCTTGCAATCTTACGCAAAGCCGAATTTGGCTTTTTGGGGGTTGTAGTTTTAACAGCAGTACACACCCCACGTTTCTGGGGGGAATCAAGATCGATCTTTTTACGTTTTTTTGAATTCCATCCGAAAAGCAACGCCGGCGCCGTCGGCTTCCTCGCACTACGCTTTCTCCCGAGCCTGACTAACTGATTAAAAGTTGGTGGCATAAAACTCCCCCTGAAATAATTTGATAAATCGAAAATCCAAAAAACCTAGCCGCAACGGCACTTAAAATCCAATGTAAACGGGTGACAAAAAACTCTCGAAATTCTACTTCCTACCTTTCCTTAAAGACAATACAGAGATTCTAACATTTCACAAGCGTTTGTCAAGGCAACATATTTTGAGAATCCATTAATAACAAACCAAAACAGAGAATATAACATTTTGATTTTACTTGTCAAAACTTGATGTAATTTACCTTGGCATTGCTAAAAATAGATATACCGCCCCTAGGATAATAACAAAACCAGATTAAAAATCATATCCAAACTTTTCGATCAACAATATATCTTTTCGGGATATGCAAAATTTCATTATTTTTAAGGTAACCATAACTACCAAAAAGCTTCATATTTTGGTTCGCATTTTTGTTTCTACGACAAAAGCCATGCCTTCACGGTTGAACGGGTAAATTCAGATATCAAAAAATATATCCTTTCTCTTCGAATTATTAAAACAATCTTCCGTCGAACGACTTGATCCGATTTTTATTCCTTTGTATTGCATTAATCATGGAATCACATTTTTTAAGGTAATAAATCGCGGCTTTGTCGGCCTCGTTAACCTTGATTATGTCGGCAAACATAGAGCGTGCGTCTTCGAATTTCGCATCTATGTAACTGGTTACGCCATTTTCAAAATTATCTTTGGTAAATTCAATAAGTTCCATAAGATGACGTTCAGGCGATTCATAAATTTCATAGATCAAAATTCTGCCTTTGCCAGCAGGGTCAGTACATTTTCCTAAAAGTCTGCATCTTAACGTGTTAGGGCAAGCTTTTATAAAAGCTTCTGTAGCTACCAAACTAACACCCAATAAATTCAATCGGTTATCTATTGAGATTAGCCTATGCATCTCGTCTGAAACCAACGAAACTCCACGCCGAATCTCATTTCCAATAATTCCTACAAGAGCCGGACCATAACCCAGAAGTGTACGCATATTATTTTTAATTCTTAAATCAAGCGAAGAATTGCTGATCTGCCTAAACGCTCCAACCGCCTCAGAAGCATCTCCGGGGAATAAGACGGTAGCCCCAAGTCCTGAAAAATTCTGGACCACACCGTTGTTCTTTTCTACCACATCAAAAATTTGAGTGTAACTTTTTCCCAGCGATTCAAACATCATACCGCCTAAAGCTCCGGTTTCAAGGTTATCTATATTGAAGGTTATATAGACAATCGAAAGGTTAGTTTGCTTACTGTCGTTAACATTAACGTCGGTAATTTTTTCTTTACCCATCAGTTTGAGTAATTCTTTAGGCACGAACCTCAAATATTCTTCATTTAAATCCATAAGATTACTTGTATAGGTATCAAGCCGTCCGCTCATGTCGTTGAAAGCGACGGCAATATCTTGGATTTCATCCTTTGAGTGAACGTTAACGCGAGTTTGCCACTTACCGTTAATCATAGCATTAATTCCTTTACTAAGCTTTCTCATTGGAAAGAAAGCATACAGTATAACCAGACACAAATAGGCGAATGCAACCAATGTAGTTAAACCCACAAGTGTCGAAATACGTAAAATTATCTTGTTAAATTCCTTAAAAACATGAACTTTTTCATCCAGGAAATTACCAACAAACCCAACGACCCTTCCGTCTTTACTCGAAACCGGTGCGAAACAAGCACTCAACCTACCGTGAACATCTCTGAATTCCTTGATAGTCACAGTTTTTTCTTTATTTTTCAGCTCGTCCCACGCGGAGTAAAGCGAAGTTATCTCATCGCGTTCTAAAAGGGCATCCGCAAGTGCCGCTTCGGACACAACCATATCGGGATCCGCAAATTTAAGTTCGTTATAAGAGTTTGAAGTAACAGAATACTTACTGTCAACCACCGAATAAAGTTTGTTTCCCTTAAGGGCATAAACAACAATGTAATCACTTCGATCTCCTACTTTATCTTTCAAGTCGGAATAGGCACTGCGAACAGCAAGATTTAATTCCGAATATTGAGGCGAAGCCTTTCCCAGCGAATTAGTAACGCTTTCAAGCGAATCCCCCGGGATATTTTCGGCAACAATTTTGGCACCAGTCTGCTGATGCAAACGCAAAACTTCGCCGTAGTCATTACACGCATCACTTGTATTCATATACGCAAGAAATGCCATGATAGCCAGATATACCGGTAAAAACAGTCCTGTTATTCTCAAAGCCAGTGGAATTCTGCTCAAGCCCCTCTTGAACACGGATACTAAACCCATTATTAAGAGGGCAAGTAGTAATCCACCTAAAAACGTTACCGCAGCACCCCATGGAAAAAATCTATACCTTACGTTAGAAACTACATTTGAAACAGAACCAAGCCTTACATAAAAAGGATTTTCAAATGTTTTGGAAGAAGCGTAAAAGTCTTGGTCTCCAATCGAGCGTATACGTCTTAAATCTTTGATTTTATAATCTTTGAACTTCTGGTTGTTTAAATTATCTTCAAGCGTGTAAATTTGTTTAAGGTTCATAGAGCTGGTGTCAAAAGAGTAAAAAATCCCAGTAAGGATGTCTGTAAAATACACATTATCTTTTTCATCAACACTTAAGGCTATGAGTGAATTTTCAGAACTAGGCAAAAGTGAGCGGCAGTTAACAGAAGATCCGTCAGGGTCAAGAAACATAAAGTTTCCGCCCTTATCTGAATACATTACCTTACCTGTTGAAAGAACTACGGCGTCATTAAGCCACGTTTCGGTAGGGTCTGAAAGTTGTACGTCAGGAGTCACTACAAAAGTAAATTCCTTAACCGGCTGGGAATCTTCATAAGGATTAACAGAAGTCACGTCAAAAACATTATTATTAGCACCGATTATGTTCATTTTCTGATTAAGAACATCAATTCTGCGTATATATCCTTCAGTTGGAGGTTCGGAACTATTTGAAAAATCAAAAATGACTACGTCTCTTTTGATTTCTTTGCCAGTAGTGTCAAACATTAAGACGTTTTCTTTAACAATTGGAAAAAGCGAAGGGTTTGAAACTGGAATGGTTTCATCACGCATTTCACGCGCAACATAAAAATTGCCGTCAGAATCTACCTCTAAAGCCTTATAAATGTAAGAACTGCTTTCGCCTTGCTTTTCAAGCTTTTTTTCAAAGTTAACCAAACCCTTAGAATCAACTTTAGTGATTTTATACTGCTTTTCTTTTTCTTCATAACCTAACACGTAAACGTTTCCAAAAGAATCCATATCAGAAGCCAAAAATGTTCCAAAATTGGGGCGTCTGTAAAAGTACTGAACCCAAAACATTAGCAATATACAAGCAACACAAAGAAGCGTACGCCAAATAAAGCCTTGGGTAAAAAATCTGTTCTTATTTATAATTCCAAACTCAACCTTTTTCATAAATACCACCCACCTTAAATCCTAAACGTTCATTGCATAAATGATTTGTAACAGAAAAAACTAATCTCGTCGTGATAACAGTTGACTTGTATCAAATAAACAACATACAATATCTGATTATAAACAATTAGTGTAAAACTATCAATTAGGAACGTGGTGGGCAATGCTTAAATTTGAAGAAATTGGAGATTACAGAATTTCCGCTCATATTTTCGTTTCTGAGGAAATAAGCGTAGACATTGCTTTTAAAGGGGAATTTCCGGCACCCAATAGATTTTTGATAAATAAATTTAAAAGCACACCAAAAAATAATGAAATTTTTAAATCGCTTTTCATATATTTTTCTTCTAAGAAGAAACACAGTGACTTCGTGGATTTTTTCTCTCACAACGGTTATTTCTATTGTGTATTTGCATACAAAAAAGCTCCCAAAATCGTTTCAATTTACAATCGGGACATGTGCACCGCTTCTTTCGAGGAAAGAATTAAAATTTTTGAAAATATTTTAATTAAAATTTACGATATTTTAGTTGTTCATCGCGCCCCGCAAATAATAATAAAAAATATAGTTAAACCGCAAAATATACTAGTAGATTCAGCAAACATAGATTATTTTAACTATGATTTAAGGGATCTCTCGTTCGAGGAAGGTTTTGGAGAGCGGACAGTAATCAAAAGCATCAGTAAAATCATTTCCACGATGTTCGAAATCGAATTAAGCTCCAGATACAACAAAGCGATTCAGATTGTTTTTAAAAGTTGCAAATATGGAATTTACAATTCTCTCCCCATGTTAATGGCAGATTTCAAAGATAAATATGAGGAGGCAAAAATTTCCTCTTTTTTACAATTCTTAAAACAGCAATTCATGCTAAGGCGCTACTTAATTCCCAGAATCACAAGTATGATTATGATTCCCTCACTTATTACGGCATTCGTATATCTTATATATTCAAAAATCCACGCAAATGAAAAAAAAGTTGATTCCGCGCAAGCGGTAATGATTGGCGAAATTTCATATGCCGCCGGAACAGAAGATAAATCTAATAAAGAAATCTCCATGGAGCTGGTAAATATTCCCTTAAACACAACACAAGAACCCGACGAACCGATTGTACTCAGTCCTGATGCACCTATTGAATTTGAAGATCATATAGTTAAATTCGGTGAAACGATCGATTCAATTTGCAAAGAAAATTATCCAAGTGATTCTTTTATTTCTGGAGTAGCTTCATTTAATGCGTTGGAACCCACGGACTCACTCGTTCCTGGAAGCATTCTTAGGCTTCCCAACGGTGCTTCAGTTTCACTTTACCTCGAAAGCCAACAAAACGTTTCCAACTCGGAAAATTCAAACGATTGATAAATTCGGGACTAACAAAAACAAACCTACTGTTTCGCTCGTGTACGGAAGCGCTCTAACGAAAAATACTAAAAAGTTTAGAAAAGCTCATTCACCACAAATTTTAACCCACTCCCCCCACACCATAATAATGTGCTCCGAACGCGGCGGGCCTTCACTCAACTTTCAGCCTTAACTTAAGTGAAATTACTCCCATCTGTAACCTACTCCCCACACCGTAATAATGTGCTTAGGACGTGCGGGGTCATCTTCAACTTTTAACCTTAGTCTACGTACATTAACGTCAACAATTTTTTCATCCTTGTTTTCAATATCATTCCAAACATGATCTAAAATTTGCTTTCTGCTTAAGTTGGTATTGGAATTTGAAAGGAAATATTCCATAATTTGAAATTCGTTTTGAGTTGTTTCAATATTTTTACCTTTCTTTTTAAGAGTATGTCTCCGCAAATTGAGCACAAAATCTCCGGAAGTTATTTCCTCACTGAACTTTTGACTTATTCTTATAGAATTAAGTACAACCCGTCTGTAAAGGGCGTCCACACGCGCAACGAATTCAGAGGGACTAAACGGTTTGGTGATATAGTCGTCCGCACCGTACATCAAACCACTGATCTTGTCAATTTCTTGCACCTTAGAAGTTAAAATAATCAACCCTACTTCTTCATTTTTGAGTCTTATTTCTTTGCACACCTCAGCACCGCTCATTCCCGGCAATACGATATCCAAAATTACGATATCAATGGATGGCCCATGCTCGTTAAAAACCTCCAGCGCACGTTCACCCGATTCTACCTCATAAACTTTATAACCTACCCTACGCAAATTTATAACCTCGAATTCACGAATTGAAGACTCATCTTCCACAATAAGAATTTCTTTCATAAGTTAACGCTCCAAATTAGTTTTTCGTCCCATTTTTTTCATCTTAAAACAAGAATACTATGATCACAATCACAAAGACTTGACAATATTCTTATTAATCATACTCTGAATTGTGGTGAATATTTTGAAAAGTTTTTTGAATCATTTCAAGGTCGCTATAGCGATATTTTTGTTTTTTTGTTTTTGTACCGGTTGCAGCCAAAATGAACATAATTCGAAACGTATTACAGTTTCTTTTTATCCAATCTATGTTGCCACACTTAATCTTGTCAAAGGGCTTAACTTGGAAGCGGCAAACATCAGTGGAACCCACTCGGGATGCCTTCACGATTTTGTTTTGCAAGTCGAAGATATGAAAAAAATAGAAAAATCCTCGGTCTTTATTATAAACGGCGCAAATATGGAACCATTCATGACTAAGATTACGTCAGAAATTCCCAAAATCAAAATTATTGATTCAAGCCAAGGAATTCCGCTTATAGAGGACCGTTCGTCCCACAATCATGGAAATAAAGAACACGAACATGGGAAAAACCCTCATATTTGGCTTTCGGTTAAAAATCATATAAAGCAGGTTCAAAACATTTCTAAAGGTCTGCGCGAAGCTTTCTCTGAAAATTCAGAAAAAATTTGTGAAAATGAAAAAGAGTATATTGAAAAACTTAATAAACTTGATTCGGATGGCGAAGCACAGCTAAAAGATATTAAAGACAAAAACGTAGTTACCTTTCATTCTGCTTTTGATTACTTCGCTTCAGATTACGGCCTTAAAGTAATTTGTTCTGTTGATTATGAACCTAACGTTGAATTGAGCGCAAAAAAGATAGCAAAAACAGTTCAAAAAATAAAAGATTTTAACGTGAGATATTTGATAGTTGAAACAAATTACTCAGGAAATTCCGCTCAAGCTATCGCAAAAGAGACCAACGCAAAGATCTTATTTTTGAACCCAATAACTTGCGGGGAGAATGAACCGGAGTCTTATCTGACAGCGATGAGAGAAAATTTTAAGGAATTAGCATCTAAGCTCAATTAAGGAAGTATATGGAATGTTTTAGTAAAAAGTGCCAATGTAGCATAAAAATTGAAAATTTAGTAGTAAAAGGAAATAAACATCTAATTTTAAAATCGCTTTCCTTGCAAGCAAACCACGGTGAAATTTTAGCTCTGATAGGCAGAAACGGTTCAGGTAAAACCACCGTACTGAAGGCCATTCTTAAAAGAGTCCCATTCCAGGGTAAAATACTTTTTTTCGATTCAAACGGCCAAAAAATATTGAATCCAAAAATTGGTTACGTGCCACAGTGTTTAAATTTCGAAAAGAATACTCCCATAAGCGTGTTGGATTTCCTTTCTCTTAATTTAACAAATTTCCCGGTGTGGCTTTTCCATAAAAAAAAAATAAAAGAAAAAGTATTTCAAGTATTAGATAAAATCGGAGTTTCAAATTTAATTTCCAAAACAATAGGAAGTCTTTCCGGCGGAGAACTGCAAAGAATTCTGCTAGCTTTCGCCTTGGAACCCAAACCCGACATATTAATACTGGATGAACCCTCTTCGGCGTTGGATCGTAAAGGAGTGGCTTTTTTTTATTCTTTGATAACCTCTATGAGGAACGAATTTCATATGCCTATAATCCTCGTTTCGCACGACCTACAACAAATTAAAGAACATGCTAGCAAGTACGCAATTATAGAACGAGGAAAAATTATTGAAACCGGGTATGCAAATAAACTCAATTCAAGCTCCTTGGCAACTGAGCTGTTTGGAATATGAAGAATTTAATGAACCGGCCCAACCAAAGAATATAATTCACATTTAAGGGAAGAATACAAACCGTCGGTAATAAGGCACGGAGGATTGGTTTGTGTTTAATTTTTTTGAAAAAATAATAAACTATTATAAAACCGCACCTAAACACGGAAAAAATTCAAAACAAAATCGTAAAATATCAAAATCGTTGAATGAGAACTTGATATTTTTTAAAAAAGAATTTGATCAAAGCGCTGATTTAGCAATACGTGAGCTTAAAATATGCAATATACCTGCAGCTGTGATTACAGTAGACGGTCTCATAGATAAAAATATGCTCTCTAATAACGTTTTAAAAGTCATAATGGGGGAAGAATTTAGAGAACTTTCAGAAAAAGACCCCGAAAAAACTTATGAATATTTGCGTGACAAAGCCATAGCGTTTCCAGATCAAATTGAGATTACAACATACGAGGATGCAATAATACTTGGTACAAGCGGTTTCGCTTTGCTGGCGCTTGAGGGAAGCACTAGAATGCTGGCTATTGGAGTTCAAGGCTTCAGCTTTAGAGGAATTGCAGAGCCTACCGCGGAAGCTTCTCAGCGTGGCCCCAGAGAAGGGTTTGTTGAACCAATAAGAATTAATATAACAATGATTCGCAGGAGAATGCGGAACGCTAAGCTCAAGTTTGAGATGCTTCAGTCGGGAACAACCAGTCAAACTGCAGTTGCACTGTGTTACATTACCGACCGAGTGTCCTCAGAAATCCTTAATGAAATCAAAAATCGCCTCAATAACGCCGATCTTGCAACTATAACCACATCAGGATGCATTTCCGCTTACCTCGAGGAAGAAGGCGACCTTTCTTTGTTTAGTAGTGTAGGGCTCACAGAACGTCCCGACACGGTTTGTGGCAAAATTTCAGAAGGCCGGGTAGCAGTTTTAATCGACGGTTCTTCAACTGTCCTGATTGTGCCTTACTTATTTGTAGAAAATTTTCACACCATAGATGATTACTCTTCAAGACCTTATTTTGCTACTCTTAACAGAATTTTAAAATTTCTCGCCTTCTTCGTAGCAACGCTTCTGCCGGGTCTTTACGTAGGTCTAGGCACGTTCAATCCAGAACTTTTTCCCGGAGAGCTCCTTAATAAAATTGCATTGTCAGTTGGCGCTACGCCGTTTTCTTTGATGCTAGAAACACTTACAATACATTTCATATATGAAATCATGCGAGAAGCGGGTCTTAGGCTGCCTCAAACTTTAGGTCATGCCGTTAGCATTGTAGGAGGCCTTGTTATAGGTGACGCCGCAATAAACTCAGGACTAATCGGAGCACCCACACTTATGGTTGTAGCACTTACTGCAATATGCTCTTACGTTATTCCCACACTTTATGAGCCCATCGCAATTTTGCGTTTTCTTTTTATAATTTTTGGAGGGTTATTCGGAACTTGGGGAATAATGATATTGTTTTCAGCAGTTTTAATAAATATTTGTTCAAAATCTAATTTTGGAATTCCATTTTTATCTCCAATTTCTCCATTTGGAGCCTTTGGGATGCGAGACACCTTCATACGAGCCAGCTGGAGGACTCTTTCTAAAGGCCGCGGGAACATTCAAACCATGCCCGGCGCTGAAACAGATTAACTTGTTAAAAATTGAAAAAACACAAAAACAAAATATATAAAAACATTAAATTTTACAGCCCCTTAGATTTAAGTAATGAAACATCGCTGAGTATAAACAATTAAGAGGTAAACTCATGACTCAAAACCGAATTATTTCTGTGCCACAAATGTTTTGTATGCTTCTTATAAGTCGCGTAGCCGTGAGCATGACTTTCGGGCCAGCCGTAATGCGAGGCGTTAATTTCTGGGATTGCATTATTTCATGTTTAGGCGCTTATTTAGTTACTTTTTTATTAATAATTCCGGTAATGTGGCTCTGTAAAACAAATGGACAAGAAATAATAACTTCATCTTGTGGAGCTTTAGGGAAAATTTTTTCACTAATATACGCCGTATATTTTGCGTTCGTGTGTGCACATACTTTAGCGCTTTTCAAAGTTTTTATAGAAAACGTTATGAATCCACCAATTTCGTTTATGTTGCTTTCGTTGATTCTTGTTGCTTTGACGTGTTACGGCGCTGCTAAAGGAATCGAAGGAATTGCACGAGCTTCATCAGTGATAATGTTCTTCATTGTTTTTTCACTTATCATCTTGGGATTTTCTTTGTATAAAACAACCGACCCTACAAATTTCGGTCCTTTTTTTTATGACGGCCCTCATTCGGCATTGGAAGGCATAATATTTTTCATTTCACGCAGTTCATGCATACCGGCGATGGCATGGCTAATTCCTCGCACTAACGGAAACGTAAAACGTGGAATTTTTGTTTGGAATACTTCATTTTACGCGCTGATGGCAGCCTCTATAATGATAGTCGTGGGGGCTTTGGGCGATTTTGCACAAACTCAGCTGTTTCCGGCATACAGCGCCGCAAGCATAGCTAAAATGGGAAGCCTAGAAAACCTTGATGCTCTCTATCTCGGTTTGTGGACTGCAAGTATTTTTATGAAACTTGCAATGTTTCTTAACCTTTCTGCAGAATGTATACGCGATGTCTTCGGCCAAAAAAATATTAAAATATCCATTTTAATAATGGGAATAATTTTGGTCGCGACAAACGCTACCGTTAAGCTTTCTAAGCTTTCTTCGGGAATTTTTAGCACAAATTTACTGCTTTTGTTTACGGCAATAACTTCAATTATTCTTCCTTTTCTTATGATTTTATCAAAAAAAATAAGAAAGAAAAACACACTTGCTAAAAGTTAAAAATAAATTTTTGTATTGAAAAATTCGATTAATTCTTTAACTCACGATGCAAGTTAAACCGCTTTCTTTATTCAAAATATATTTAAAAGGAGTATGCTGCCCATTGGAACTTAAAAAAAAGTGGACTCTAATTTTTAAAAATGTGGCTAATTTTATTTTTGTTTCAACAATTTTCTCGGCGTTTTTATGTCTTTCTGGCTGCACAGAAAAAACGCAATTATCCGAAAAGCTTATGGTTCAAGGGATTGCCGTGGATTTTGATGAAGAAAAAAAAGAATATAACGTCTTTGTACAAGCTTTTGATTTCAAAAATCCTGAAGGAAAAGAACAACCCGGAATTAAAAATTTACAAACTCATGGTGAATCTGTAGGCAACGCTTTAGAAAGCTTATCTAAAATTGTTGGATTAGAACCTTTGTATTCTCAAAATTTAGTAATAATAATAGGAGAAACCGCAGCAAAACTCGGCGTGGAAAAATTTCTTGATTTTTTTACTAGATATCATGAACACAGACTTAATGTTTCCATACGCGCGTCTGTTGGAGAAGCGGGAAAACTTTTGAGCATGAAAGTCGAGGGAAAACCGATCAAGGCCGCAAATATCCTCGCACTTGCAAGCAAAGCATCAGACATAACAGCCCTTCAATTCGAGCGCGATTTGAAAAATTATTTAAGCGACCCAATATTGTTGGCAATGGAAGCAACTCCTTACGAAAAGTCAGTAATGTGTGAAAAAATAGCGGTTTTTTCTCAGGACAAACTCATGATGTTTTTAGACAAAGATGACACTATCGCAACTCAAATTTTGCGAGGGATATCCAACCTTGGCCCGTTAACTGTAGTAAACGGCGAAAAAAAAATATCCTGCAAACTGTCAAAAGTAAAAACAAAAATAGAGGCAGATGGAAACAATGTATATAACATAAATATAAATGTATCTTTAAGTGCACTCGAGATTAGCGAAAACAACGAAGAAATAGAAAGCTTAAGAAGCGAAATAGAATCAAAATTTGAAAATCAAATCAGCGAAATGTGCAAAAATGTGATATATAAAATAACCCGATCCGGATGTGATGTATTTAAATTTGGTAAAATACTCAAAAATAAAAAGCCATCATATTTTAAGAACATTGAAAACGATTGGAAAAACAAAATAAAGAACACTGAATTTAAACTCAAGGTAAAGACAAACCTTGCAATATCAGGGCTTAGCTCAAGATAAATTCAGACAAACCTAAAAACCATCCGACTCAAATTCAGGAGTCAAACTGAGTTTTAGCCCGAAGATTAATTTTTCATAGATTCACCCAAGTTTAACAAACCCAAATATAAAACGGAAAAAAACAAATAAAATTAGACTAAGATTCGGTTTTCAATGGAGATTCGTCAGAATTTTCGTCGTTTTTATTCTTGTTCTTAATATTTTTTGAAATTTTTCTCACCAATTCGGGTATCAATGCAATAGCACGATCCAAAGCCCCACTAAAGTTATCTACTTGTAAAAATCTTACATCATCTGAACTAACAACTAAAAAACCAACTGGAGCAATGGTAACTCCGGAACCGCTCCCACCGCCAAACAACGGAACCGACTCCGGCTTCTTACAAGAAAAATCAGACCCTCCGGATGCAAAACCATAAGAAACCTTAGAAACAGGAATAACAGTAACTTCCGGTGAAACTTTAATAGCACTTCCTATCACAGAATCCACGTCAACCATGCTGCGAATTTTTTCTAAGGTTAACCCCATAAGGTTTTCTACATTACTCAAAACAATACCCCAAAACACATCTAAATTTAATTTATACGACGATGATAACTCAACTGCCAAAAAATGGCAACACCAAAAATTAAATTAAGTAATTAATTTTAAGTTCAAGAAAATACTAGACCACCAGTTCATTAAAATTATTGCCTCCTCTAAAAAAATTCATAATTCATATTCTTATCCTTTGGAAAATTTGAAGAAAAAATTTTAAAAAAATATTTCTTCTCGCGGCAGGTGTAAAAGTTTCGTCCACGATAGAGGCAAGAATTTCCTCAGCGGCATCGTTAATGTGTGGAAGGCCAAGGGGCAGTGAAAGTCAAGTGATGAAATATTATGCAAATCTCCAGTAAATTCGAAAGTTCAACTTCTCAAGTCTTCTATAATGTTGTGAACACTTCGACACAACAGCTTTGTCCTGTTTTTAGCAACGCCAACTCCATTCGTTCTTAGCTAACGAATACTGATAGTAGCGATAGATGGGGCAAGTGATAGATATAACACTATAATACCTTCATATCAACGCTTTTTTCCGAAGAAGAACACGGCAATTACGCCACATCCGGCATGCGAACCGATTACCGTACCGATTTCGTTACATAAAAAGCCCTTAACTCCAAGATCCGACTTAATTTTTTCGCCAAAACTTACCGCTTCGTCTTTACATTGAGAATAACTAATGAAAATAGTCTGTGAAGATATGTCGTCACCTGTTTTCCGAATTTCATTAGCAATAAAATCAAGCGCTTTAGCGCGGCCACGCTGCTTATTATAGGCAATAAGCTTCCCTTCGTTATCAACCTTGACAATTGGCCTGATACCAAGTAAACTTCCGAAAAGCTCATTAGCAAATGAAATTCGTCCACTGGTTTTTAAATGTTTCAAGTCTTCCAGCAAAACCAGATGGCAAACCCTTAGTTTGTTATTGTTAATCCATTTTTCAAGCGAATCAATGTCCATACCCTCACGTTTACGAATGACTGATTCATAAACAAGAAGACCTTCACCAAGTGATGCACATAAAGAATCTATAACTCTAACTCTATTGCCAGGGAACTGCTTTTCAAGTTCTTTCGCCGCAAGACATGCCGAATTGTAAGTACCGCTTAAACCCGAACTAAACGCTATATAGAGCACATCCATATCTTTCTCAAGATAGTTTTGAAATTCAGAAATGAACTCTCCCACGGGAATTAAGGAAGTCTTAGAGGATGCTCCCATTTTTAAACTAGAGTAAAATTCAGCCAACATTTGTGACCGGTTTTCATTAATAGATTCAGTGTAAGCTTTTCCGCCAATTTCATATTTTAGACTAACCACTCTTAAATCAAGTTCACGAATCAAATTTAATGGAAGATCTGAAACAGAATCCGTAAATATTTTATAATTTCTCATTTTTACCCTCAAAATAAGTTAATAAACTTTTCCGCTGTATGATAAAACTGATTTTCCGAATCCAACAAAACCTATTACCACCGCCTATGCCTCAAAATTTTGAATTCTTAAGCAAATATTTTTTATTTAAATCTTAAAACACACTTTAAATAATGCTTCATAGCATTAATAAATATTTTCCGGCAATCAAATCCTTACGAATTTAACTAATCCTCTCCCCTGGCTCACTTAGATCAGTGAATATCAAATTCACATTTTTACCACTTGATGCAAGAATCATCCCATTGCTGTTTATTCCGCAAAGTTTCGCCGGTTTTAAATTTGCTACCAAAATTACATTCCGACCAATCAACTCTTCAGGAGTGTAACGTTGAGCAATCCCCGAAACTACCTCTCTGTCGCATTCGCCATCAAATATCGTCAATTTAAGAATTTTTTTAGAATTTTTGACTACTTCACAACCAACAACCCTCCCTACTCTCAAATCTATTTTTGAAAAATCCTTTATAGAAATAAAATCCATGTTATCATTTTTTTGTGTTACAGACTCCAAATCGTCAAGCTCTTTCTCACAATCAATACGCAAAAAAATTGCTTCCATTTTTTTTATCTTGGAATTAAACGCGAGTAATCCCCAATTTGAGGCATTTTGCCAAGTGCAAATCTCAGACTTAGCGCCTATTTGTTCCTGAATTTTTATTGCAGTCTCAGGCATAACTGGCGAAATTAAAATTGAAATAATTCTTAAAGATTCAAAAACATTATACAAAACATTAGAAAACTTCGCTTTTTCATTTTCATCTGTCATATACTTCCATGGAGCAGCATTATCCAGATATTTGTTGCAATCTGAAATCAAGCTCCAAACCTTGCTTAATGCGCTAGAAAATTCAAAATTTTCAAAGTCATTTTCATAGAGTTTGCACAATGAAATCGCCTTCTGAATGAGTCTTTCATCCTCCTGACTAGACTCATACTCTCCTGCAAGGTTGATCTCTCTGCAATCTGCATCCGAGCCTCCAAAACCTTTGATAGCGAGAGAGACTGTTCTCGAAAGCAAATTACCTAAATCGTTGGCTAAATCAAAATTTATACGTTCTATGAGCGAAAGGTTACTAAATGTTCCATCAGCGCCGAAGGGAATTTCCCTAAGCAGAAAATACCTTACAGCATCGGTCCCATATCGTTTACAAAGTACCACCGGATCAACAACATTCCCGCGAGACTTAGACATCTTGTTTCCGTCGCCAAAAAGAAGCCAGCCATGACCATAAATTTTTTTCGGTAAAGGTAAATCAAGCGCCATCAAAATTGCAGGCCAAATTATTGCGTGAAATCTAACTATCTCTTTGCCTACAATGTGTACATCCGCTGGCCAAAATTTATCAAAACTAACTAAATTTTCACTTCCGAAACCCAGAGCAGTTATATAATTTGTTAGAGCGTCGATCCACACATACACAACGTGATCTGGATCAAAATCAACAGGAACTCCCCATTTAAAGCTCGTTCTGCTCACACAAAGGTCTTCAAGTCCGGATTCAACAAACTTAATCATCTCATTTTTACGACTTTCAGGCTCTATAAAATCAGGATTATTTCTGTAAAACTGCAAAATTCTTTCAGAATACTTCGATAGCTTAAAAAAATATGCTTCTTCACTTTGAAACTTCACGTCGCGACCGCAGTCCGGACACTTTCCTGAAACCAATCTAGTGTGTGAAAAGAAGCTCTCGCAAGGTACGCAATACCATCCCTCATATTTCCCTTTGTATATTTCGCCTTTATCGTAGAGGATCTTAAATACTTTTTGTACCGATCTCACATGATAATCATCTGTAGTACGAATAAACTTATCATAAGAAATCCCTAAAATCTTCCATAAATTTAAGAATTTTTCTACTATTTTGTCAACATATTCTTTTGGTTTCATACCTTCTTTAATTGCATTAGTTTCTATTTTTTGTCCATGCTCATCGGTACCTGTAAGAAACATGACATCGTGACCGCGCATGCGATTAAATCGAGCAATTGCATCCGCTGCAACTGTTGAATAACAATGCCCAAGATGAGCCTCTCCGGATGGATAATAAATAGGAGTTGTTACATAAAATTTTTTCATCTAATTCCTCCACAAAAATTTTTAGACTACATCATATAAGGCCAAGCGCAGGAGCATTGTAAAGCACTTACAAAAAAATGTAAACCAATCTATTTTGTTAAATTTATCCCCCATTTAAAAGGCGCCTTATTAAATTGTAAAGTTGAAGGCTAAATCACAAGCGAACAAGCTATAAGGGTGAAAGGTTGCCTGAACCCTTTGAAGCCTAGAAAAATACAATAGACTTCTTTTGAAAAAACATCTAACTCAAAATTACAAATAACTGATATCAGATTGAAACGCTTTGAAAAGCACTCGAGTATCGGCTAAATGAACATTATATTAACCTTTAATAAGGTATACATTCTAACACATATACGTCAACGTTTCTTCTTCCGAATTTTTTACATTCTTCCGTTGATTTCATGAATCTATCTATCACGCATGCTCCCCTTCGTAGCGCGCCACCAGTATCTTCCGCTTTCATGAAAATTTTTTCGTTTCCGCAAACAACTAATAATTCCGAGCCATATGGAATGATTTTCGGGTTAACCGCTGCGGTTTTGCATGTAGGCAGTTTGCCTGTGGAAGTTCTTTTTCCTTTCTCCGCGGTGTAAGCAGTGGCTTTTCCTGAAATTATTTTAGAAAACTTATGAGGCCTACCTTCAGAATCGAAAACTATATTTGATTCGTTTGAACTCAAACTCTGCGGCTTATCAGATTCCGATAATGTAAGCTCGACTTTGTTTTTCTTTTCAATTTTGCTTTTTGAAATTTTTTCCTTTTTTTCGAGTGATTTCGTGTCGGTTATTTCACGTTTTTCAACTTCCGGAGCGCTCACAAATTCAGACCCGGAAATTTTGTAGTCGTACACATTTGGATGCTCCTCGTTGTATCCTTCAGTTTGCTTTTTTTCAGCCAGATCTGGAGTATTTTCTGTAATCACGCTAGTAGTTGTGGTAGGTGCAAAAGCTGATTGAATAAGAATTACCATTAATGCTAGGTACAGAAATTTTAAAACTTTAAAACTCTTTTTGATTTCACTGCCAGTGTAATGTTTTGTTAAATTACTTGGAAGAATCATTCAATAGCGACTCCTTATGAAAGTTACAATCATGAAATAATGGAATCATGCTAGCAATTCTTTTTTCCGCTGTCAAATCGATTCAATCTATTTTGATGCGATTTAAATACATTAAAATTTATTTCTTGTGTCATTTTATGTGAAAAAACAACATGATATAACGGCTTTAATTGGTCAAATTGCTTTAAAAAGAAAGACAAATACATGTTTTATATGTTTAAAAAATAGAAATAAATATTACAAAAATCCAATTTTCACAAAACAAATTTGAATTTGCGTCCAGCAAAGTTAAATTCAAGGTTTCTCCGATTATCCTTTGAAGAGTATTGAAAAAACGGCTGGGCGCTTCCAAATGCTATCAATCTTGTGTTGTGATCGACTTTTATAATTCCGATGATCAAAATTAAAACAAGTGTCGTTACTACTGTAGATGTAAAAAAATATTTAAATTTTGTCATTATTTCACCCGATTTATAACACATTTTTAAGTGAAATTTCGTCGGATTCTTTAAGTGTTTTTACTAATGCTCTTGTAACGGAAATTTGAGATTTTTTAAAATAATCGTTTCCCGATTCGGCGGCCGTTTTAGTTTTTATGACGCTTCTGGTTATTTTATCAATTACGTCATGGTGCACAAAAATCGAAAGAATTCCTGATCTTCTTTCCCAGAATGCGCTCATCTCAGAGGCCAATTGCGGGTCCTTTTCTGTGGAATCTAGATAAGATTCCAAGCGTTTTGCCGTACTTTCAACAATTAAAAAATTAAAAATCCCTGTAGCCAACGCTACTAAAAATATGAAGATAGCAACTTTTATTTTTTTCATAAAAACTCCATGATTATGATTTTTTAATTATATTAAATTCTTTGTTTTTATTGGCCGTCATGATAAAAATATCTTTTAGATCTATTTTTTCCCCGGCAAGAACGCCTTCGAGCCAACTACGATTGAGTTTGCAAACTGAAAGCGAAAAATCGCTGATTTCACCACTGCTTATAACGACGGAATCAAAAACAGCATCTGGAACGGTTATCCCAAGGGTCGATGCGTCAGGAGGCTGTTTTTCACTTTTTTTGAGAACACTTAATTTCCCATTGGTTTCCACAATGGCAAACGAAACATCTTCTATCGAAAAGACATCCATTTGCCGGAGCTGCTCATAAAGGTCGTCTACAGTCATACGCAATTTACGCAATTCGTTTTGATTGAGTTTGCCATCGTTTATCAAGATTACCGCACTGCCGCAGATAATTTTTCTGAACTTAGAACTTTTTAACATGAAAACTGAAACAAAAATCTCGCAGCATACGAGCACTGCTATGGGAATTAACCCGCTAACAAGGGGCTGGGAGGTGTTTTGCATAGGTATTGAAGCTATATCCGAAATAAGAAAAGTGATAACAAGTTCAGACGTCTGTAATTCGCTGATTTGGCGTTTACCCATGAACCTGACCGCAAAGATAACTATCAGGTAAAGTAATATTGCACGTAAAAAAGAAATTAACATAAGCACCTCGCCATACATATTATTTGCATCGTAAGCAAGGTTATACTTTAATATAATATTTAATCTTGATTTTAAATTAATTTAAAGTCGTAATGTGTTTAAGACTTTAAATTTCATGGGAAAGGCCTTCAAGCGCTTTCGCTTCTCTTACCTTCGCGCTCGAGTCACTTGAAGTTGCATAAACGCGGGGAACTTCTCCCACTATTATTGTTTCTGCAATTGTCACGTTAGTTTTTACATTCGTATGTGAGGGATAACCTGGAATTACCGCACTGATATTAACTGATGTGTTTATGTAAATTAAATGTTTTGTTTGGTTTATTCCGGCCTCGGAAAATTCACTTTCGAATTCTGTTTCCACGTTACCTGTTACAAAGATTTTAACCGGGATGATAGGTCCGGCTCCGCTGAACAGTTCGATTCCTACGATGGCGCCCAAGGGAATCCCGATTTTTCTCATTTCACATCTTGAAATTTCTTCTAGGATAGCCGTGCTGATACCAGATTTTAAACAGTTTATCTTACGAATGTCGGTAATGATACCCAAAAGTTTTCCGTCGTCACTGCGTTCTATGTGCGCTATGTCTCCATATTTAATTCCGGTTTCTCCTAGTTCACGCGTAATTGCTAAATTAATCGCGTGTTCAGCTACTCCGCGGGCACAGTCGGCAGTTATAGATTTTATAATTGGGCGTAAACGTAAGTCTAAAATTATGAGAAAAGCTAAAATGAAGAGAATGAAGATTTTAAATTTTGTTATTGGCTTTATTTTTTTTTTTGTTCTACGTCGTTTCCGCATCGTTGCACCTCGTTATTATCATTTTATACAGGCAAGAGCTTGACGGTTAAATTTTTTATGTGTTAGAATCAGCGGGAGTGTTTCGTATGGAGGACTGTTATGGATTTATTAAAAGAAGTTTGCAAAGAATCGGTTAAAAGTAATAATTTCAGTTTTCGGGTAGGCGATACTGTTCATGCGGACGTGAGCATCAGGGAAGGCAACAAAAGCCGAATTCAATCGTTCGAGGGCGTGGTTATTGCTCATTCCGGCGGTGGCATATCCGAAACTTTTACTGTTCGCAAAATTTCGTACGGCGTGGGAGTTGAGCGTATTTTCCCTTTGAACTGTCCTAATTTAAAGTCTGTGAAGGTTGTAAGGAGAGGCAAGGTTCGTCGGTGTAAGCTTTACTATTTGCGCGACCGGGTTGGTAGAGATGCGAAAGTTAAGCAGCAGGTGAGGTAAAGTTATGTTTGTGCGGTTGTTAGAAAAGCAAGTCTAGTACATAGCATGTCGGTCAGGCTGAGATTTTTGGGTAGGTATGATTTTATTCGCAAAAGACAGTTATTTTTGTTTAAAATTGCGAACAGTTGTGTAGTCGGAGTTTTGCTTAGAGATTTTGGGTATAAATGAAATAAAGGTGTTATGGAGTAAACTGGTCTAAAACTAGGGTATGGGTGGTGTTGTGTGTGTCGAAGGATTCAACGGACGAAGTGAATTTTGCAGCCGTGTCTGGCAAGGCTGAATTGTTTTGTTTCGAGTGGATTGAACTTATATCTCAATCCTTGATTGTTGTTGCCTTTGTTATGGCGTTTGCTTTCAGACCGTTCACTATTGATGGTTCTTCAATGCGTGATACGCTTTATGATCGCGATAAGGTTATAGTTAAAAAGTGGGATTTTGTTCCGCATAACGGCGATGTTGTCGTAATAAGAAGATACCGTGAGTTAGATGCGCCAATTATCAAACGTGTGATTGCTACGGAAGGTCAGGAACTTGAAATAGATTTTCAGACTGGCAGTGTTTTTGTTAATGGAGAAAAACTTAATGAAAATTACATTAAAGAACCTATGAGGAGACGTGGCGATGCCGAGATACCTAAAGTTATCCCCAAAGGTTTTACGTTCGTGATGGGCGATAACAGAAACAATTCTACAGATAGTCGATGGAATATGGTTGGTTTGGTAGACAACAGTTACATCGTAGGAAAGGCAGTGTGCGTTTATTTCCCTTTTTACAGAATCGGGATGATTAGGTGAATTTAAATTGGTATCCCGGTCATATGGCCAAGGCAGAACGTGGGATTTTGGAAATATCTAGGGTTGCCGACGTAATCTTTGAGGTTCTTGATGCCCGAATTCCTTGGAGTAGCCGAGGGGATTATCATTTAAGGAACAAGCCGTGTATTTTGATTCTTAATAAGTCGGATTTGGCTGACCGCACTGATACTGGTTGCTGGTTAAATTTTTTTAATAAAAACGGGTTTACTGCTTTTGCTGTGGATAGTAAGGTAAATAATTCATCTAAAGTTATATCTGCCGTTAATAAGATTTTTCCTAAGAGAACTGGAAGATTGCTTTCTGTCAGGAAAAGGTTCGATTGTTTTAGGGCCGTTGTTATAGGAACTCCAAATGTTGGTAAGTCTTCGTTTATAAACAGTGTTCTTGGGCGTCGCAAAACAAAGGTTGAAAACCGCGCGGGAGTGACTTCACAGAATTCCTGGCATAGGTTCGGAAACATTGAAATTTGTGATACTCCTGGTATTTTGAGACATAGATTAGGGCCTGAAGTTGGGGAAAGTATAGCTTTTGTCGGCGGAATAAAGAGTGAAATTATTGACCCTGAGTTAGTAGCTTATTCTTTGGTTACACGCCTTAAGGAGTTAATTAACGAAAAATATTTGGGATGTTTAGATTTAAGTTTAAGCGCGGAAGAAGTAATTGAAAATTTTGGAAAATTGAGGAATTTTATTTCTCCCGGTAAAAATGTTGACATTCGGCTCGCTGCGTCGGTATTTTTAAAAAGTTTTCAAGATGGGAAATTCGGTAAAATCACTTTGGAGCGAGTTAACAAGTATGGTAACACATGAAGAATGGTATTTTTATGAACAAAGATTTCGTACCGAGGGATTCCTTAATATATGCGGAATCGATGAAGCTGGGCGCGGCCCGCTTGCGGGACCGGTTTGTGCTGCGGCGGTAATTTTAAAAGAGGATGTTATAATACGTGACATTGATGATTCAAAAAAACTCAGTGCTTCAAAACGCGAACAACTTTTTCATGTAATAACTGAAAATGCGCTCGATTACAGCGTAGCTTTTGTGGATGAGAAAAAAATTGACGAGATAAATATCTTAAACGCAACTCATCTCGCGATGTTTAGGGCTGTGTCGGAGCTTTCGGTTTGCCCCGACATGATTCTCGTAGATGGAAATTCTTCACCTGATTTCGGCATAAAAACTTTAGATATCGTCAAAGGTGATTCTCTTTCTGTATCGATAGCATGTGCCTCGATACTTGCCAAGGTCAGCCGTGACAGATTAGTTAGTGAAATCGGTGAAAAATATCCTCAATATTTTTTTAAAAAACATAAAGGATACGGTACTAAGCTACATATTGAAATGATAAAAAGGTATGGATTATGTGAATTTCACAGAAAAACTTTTACTAAAAAGTATGCAGTGAATTATGAATAAAATTAAGCTTAGAGGCAACTTCGGCGAAGCTTTTGCAAAGAATTATTTAAAATCTAATGGATATAGCATAGTTAGTAGTAATTTTTCGAGCCGTTACGGAGAAATAGACATAATAGCTAAAGATTCAGATTATATAATTTTTGTAGAGGTTAAGTTTTATAAGTCGGAATTTTCCTCTATAGGAGTGAATCGCGTTAATTTGGCTAAACAACGGAAAATAATTGCTACATCGCTTGTTTACATGGAACAAAATTTTGTTTCAAATCAGCCTAGATTTGATGTTGTAGGAATAGCATTTGATTCTAAGCGGGGAGTTGTATCTATAAATCATATAAAAAATGCATTCCAAACAGATCGTTTTCAAGAGATTTTTTGACTCATACTGTGACACAGTTCATAGAATCGTTAAAGAAAAGGTTAGTTTTTTCATCATTAATGAAATCGTATAAAAAAATATATTTTAGGCAGATGGTTTTCATGAGATTTTTTGATTTACATTGTGACACAGTTCATCGAGCCATTAAAGAAAAAGTTAGTTTATATGACGAAATGTTGTGTGCCTCATTCAAAAAAACCGAGTATTTTTCTGAATATATAGGATGTTTTGCGGTTTGGATTCCAGATGAATTGCGCGGGCCGAACGCTTGGTATTTTTTTGAGAAATCCTACGAAAAATTAAACAGGGAGAAGCGGAATTTTAAACATAAGGCAATTTTAACGGTAGAAGGAGGAGCAGTCCTAGGAGGCGAATTAAAAAACATAAAAAAATTAAAAGAGTTTGGCGTTAAAATTTTAACACTAACGTGGAATGGAAGATGTGAAATTGGTGATGGCGTTGGCGTTGACGGTTCCAAAGGGTTAACAGATTTTGGTGCTTCAGCAATTAAAGAATTGCAAGAAAACGAAATTTTTATTGATATTTCCCATGCTAGCGAACCTCTTTTTGAAGATGTTTGTCAAATTGCTTCCAAACCGTTTATGTCGACGCACTCGAATTCAAAAAGTGTGTGCAAACATCGTCGTAACTTGACAGATAAACAATTTGAAGCTATCAGGAATGTGAATGGCGTAGTGGGCGTTACGTTTTGCAATGATTTTCTAAAGATTTCAAAAGGTGCCGATATCGAAGATGTATTTTCTCATATAGAATATTTTCTTTCACTTTCTGGTGAGGATACCGTTTGCATAGGAAGCGATTTCGACGGTGCAGAAGTTCCGGAACGCTTGAAGGATATCAGTAAAGTTTACAAATTGTACGAGTTTATGCTTAAAAAAAATTATTCTGAGCAGATGGTTGATAAAATTTTTTTCAGTAATGCTTATAATTTTTTTAAAAGGAATGGTCAAAATTTTTAAAGCAGGAAAATTCAGTTTAAAACTAAGCGAAAAAACTTATGTTATGGGAATTTTAAACGTTACTCCCGATTCATTTAACGATGGCGGAAAATGGTTTGACACTGAATCTGCAGCGGAAAGGGCGTTTTTTTTGCAAAAAATCGGCGCTGATATAATTGATATAGGTGCACAATCCACAAGACCAGGATTTATTAAAGTTTCAGCAGAGGAAGAAATTGAACGTCTTGTGCCTGTCCTTGAAAGAATTAAGGGGAAAATCAGCGTTCCTGTCTCAGTTGATACATTTTACCCGGGAACTGCAAAAGTTGCTCTTAAATATGGAGCAGATATAATAAATGATGTTAACGGATTTAAAAATCCTGAAATGTTCGAAGTTATATCCCAGACTTGTTGCGGAATTATTTTGGTGCATAATCCTATGGATTTTGATTCAGAATTTATTCCAGAAGATTCTTATTACGGCCAAAGCAGTTTAGGGAAAATTATTTCTTTTTTTGATGAAAAAATTGAACAAGCAAAAAAATTTAGAGTTCTCAAAGAAAGAATTTGCCTTGACCCGGGAATTGGCTTTGGAAAAAGCAAAGAAGAAAATTTTGAAATTTTAGGCAATATAGATAAATTTAAATTCAAAGGGTTTCCGGTAATGGTGGGTGCTTCCAACAAAAGAATTACTGGGGTTACTCGCCTTGAAAAGTTCAATGGTACTTTGGCGGCACATGCCGTTGCACAGTTTCTGGGCGCCAATATAATAAGGGTTCATGATATAGCTGAATCAATTTGTGCAGCCGCTTTGGTTGATAAAATAGTTTCATCAGGAAGATCGTCAGAGGCGAGAATTAGTTAATTTCTTCTTAGATATGTTGTGCTTTGGCTGATAAGATAGTTTTACCCGGGAGATGTTCTTAAGGAGTGAGAAAAATTAGTGAGTTTATTCTTTCTTTAGGTACCAACATAGGCGAGCGTTTTCAAAATTTGCAGATAGCTGTAAGTTCTTTAAGCAACGTTTTCAAAACCAGAATATTGAATGTTTCCAAAATTTATACTACAGCTCCATTTGGAGTTCCGGATGAGCAAGAGGATTATCTTAATTGTTGCGTTCGGTTTGAAACAGAACTTATGCCACAAACAATTTTGGGTTGCTGCTTAGGTGTGGAATCAGCAATGGGGCGCGTGCGAAAAATTAAGTTCAGTTCAAGAATAATAGACATAGATCTTCTTCTTTTTGAAAATGAAATATTTAAAAATTCAGATTTAGTTTTGCCTCACCCTTTCATACGTGAACGTGCTTTTGTTTTAAAACCTCTTAGTGAAATTTGCGAAAAAAACAGGTTTAAAAATTATGATTTTTCTCAAGCTCTCAAGAATATAGATTTTTCGTCAGTTAATTTATATGAGCATCAATTCTAATATTTTTAAATTTTGTAAGTATCCAAGATAAAGTTAATAATGAGTTTTATATTTTACTGATTTTAAAATATAATATAATATAATTATTTTTAAATTTGAATTTTAAGTGAACGCTTGAAAAGGATAACGGTCATTCATCTTGAAGATTGAACTTTGGTTTTATATTAAAAATAGTGACGGTGAATTTTACGTTTTCACGAAGAAACTCTAAAAAAGTAAAAATAGGAAATCTATGTATCGGTGCTTTCGAGCCTGTTGCTGTGCAGTCGATGCTTAATGCGCCAAGCGGTGATATCAATGCAAACATATTGCAAGCTCGGGAGCTAGAAGATGCCGGCTGTGATATAATTCGCGTGGCTATTCCGGAAATAAAAGCTTTACATTTAATTGATGCTCTGAAAACAAAAATAAATATGCCAATAGTTGCAGATGTCCATTATAGTGCCGATTTAGCCGTGGAATGTGCGCGTGCAGGAGCAGATAAAATAAGAATAAATCCTGGGAATATAGGTAAAGAATCCGAAATTGAAAAAATCGTTTCTTTTTGTTCAGAATTAAAAATCCCGATAAGGATAGGAATAAACAGCGGTTCGCTTCCAAATTCAATTTTGGAACGCTTCGGTGGCGTTTCAAGTTTGGCAATTTCAGAGTACGCTTTGGAAACTATTAAAATTTTTGAGAAAATGGATTTCAAAAATATTGTTATTTCTGTTAAGTCTTCCTGTTTAAAAACATGTGTAGAATCTTATAAAATTATTTCCAAAAAATGTAATTATCCACTTCACGTTGGCGTTACCGAAACAGGTGTTGGAAAAACTGCAATTATTAAATCTGCAATCGGTATCGGTTCACTTCTTATGGAAGGAATCGGAGATACTATTCGTGTTTCTCTCAGCGCATCTCCCATTAAAGAGGTTGAAGCAGGACTTAACATCTTGAAATGCCTCGGGTTAAGAGGCGGTGTTAGCATAATTTCTTGCCCTACATGCGGAAGAACAACTATTGACGTCATAGATTTGGCTAATAAAGCAGAAACTCTATTGAAAAACATTGAAAAAAATATTAAAGTGGCTATAATGGGATGCTCTGTCAATGGACCGGGTGAGGCTCGCGAAGCGGATATAGGCATTACCGGTGCGGGCGGAATCGGTGTTATTTTTAAGAAAGGAGTCCCTATCAAAAAGGTAAGACAGGAAGCGCTTCTGGATGAACTATTAAAAGAAGTTTCTAAAATTGAATGAGAGGGCGAGATTGGCTAGATTTGGAGAATTTTTTTCGAAATATTTGGGAGCTTTTGATTTTGAATCCTCTTCGCTCAAAAATTCGGAAATAAAAAAAATTAAAGTTGAAAGAGATCTTAAAAAAATTTGTGTAAAAGTTAATGAAAATATAAATCTATCAGATGAAGATTTGAATAGAGATTTAAAAGAGATTAAAGAACGTTTGATGCTTGACCATTTCAGCGTGCTTTGTGAAGGAAGTAATACACTCAAAGAAGAGCGCGGCGTTTGCCTTCAGAAGTGCGAGGATTCGCTTCTTGAACAAAATTCTGATAAAATTAAAGATGTAGTTGAAATACGTTCAGAAGGTTTTCTTTTACCCAAACCAATTTTTGAGAGTCCGAAAATAGTTTTTGGCAAATTGATTGAAATTTCGCCAACTGAAATTGACAAGATTGCAATTGGTGAATGCGTTATTTGGGGCGACATCTTTAGTTCTGAAATTATCGAGGTTAAAAATTCAAAAATTTGTTCTGTAAAAATTACCGATTATACAAATTCTGTAAGCGTTAAGCTCTATAAGAAAAGTTCAAATTCCGATTATTTCGAAGCTTTTTCAAAATTAAAGACCGGTCAGACGATTCTTGTACAAGGTAGATCTGTCGAAGATGCGTTTGAAAAAGAAATTTCAGTTACTCCAAAATTTGTTAACTTAATTAAGAAAAAAATCGTAAAGGATAACGCTTATGAAAAAAGGATTGAATTGCATTTACATACTTCCATGTCTGCAATGGATGGCATAACTTCTGTTGAAAAGGTCATACAGCGTGCTTACGAATGGGGACATAAAGCTGTTGCAGTCACTGACCATGGGGTTGTGCAGAGTTTTCCAGACGCTATGAATGCGGTAGCAAAGATTCGTAAAAGGGATGATGGTAAAAGTTTTAAAATAATTTATGGAGTTGAAAGTTATTTTGTTAATGATTTAGACAATTTGAATCCGGATGCAAATGATGTGAAAATTAATTCAAATTATATTTTTTTTGATATCGAAACAACGGGATTCAGCGCTAAAACCGAGCGCATCATTGAAATTGGTGCGATTCGCTTTGAAAACATAGAAAAAATAATTGCCGATGGCAGATCTTACAAAATCGATTCCAAGCTTTCGGACAAACATTGTGAGTTTCAATCTTTTGTTTGCATTAACCGTAAAATTCCCGCTAAAATAACTCAGCTTACAGGAATTCTCGACCATATGATTAAGGATGCTCCAGAGGAAGCGCAGGTAATGAAAAATTTTATCAATTTTTGCGGAGAAAAACCCGTCTTAGTTGCGCACAATGCACCTTTCGATATTTCATTCCTTAAAGCAGCGCTTGAACGCAATAATCTTAAGTTCAATTTCAAGTATATAGACACGATTCCGCTGTGCAAATCGAAAATTCTTACGATTAAGAATTATAAATTAGGAACGGTGGCATCATATTTTAATTTACCTGAGTTTAACGCTCATCGCGCTTGCGATGACTCTAAAATTTTAGCCAGAATCTTTTTTAAGCTGATCGAATTAGTTAAAATGGAAAAAAAAATTAAAAATTCAGATAGTATTAAAGACTTATTCGACCGTGTAGACGCGAAAAAACAATTTGTGTTCCATCAAACCATTTTGGTTAAGAACCAGGTTGGTCTTAAAAACCTTTACAAATTAATTTCGATGTCGCATCTGAAATATTTTTATAAAAAGCCTAGAATTCCAAAATCTGAGCTTGTTAATTTAAGAGAAGGACTGATTATTGGCAGCGGATGTGAATCCGGCGAACTTTTTAAGGCTGTGACTATGGGTCAGCCTGTTGAAGATTTAATTGAAATTGCAAAATTTTATGACTATTTAGAAGTTCAGCCGATTGGAAACAATTATTTTATGGTCCGTGAAGGCTTAATTTCGGGAGGCATAGAACAACTTAGAAATTTTAATCGTACCGTAATAGAGCTTGGCGAAAAGCTTGATATTCCGGTCGTTGCTACAGGAGATGTCCATTTTCTTGACCCTCAAGATTCTGAATTCAGAAAAATATTAATGCTTGCACAAGGTTACAAAGACGGCGCTGTTCAAGCTCCGCTTTATTTTAAAACTACCGCCGAGATGCTCAAAGAATTTAGTTACTTAGGAGAGAAAAAAGCATTTGAAATCGTTGTGGTTAACACACAAAAAATATCTAAAATGATTGAAGAAGTTTTCCCTGTTCCTTTAGGAGTTTTTCCGCCTAAAATTGAAGGCGCCCAGGAAGAGCTTGTTAAAATAACTTATGAAAATACCAAAAAAATTTATGGCGATCCGCTGCCTGAAATAGTTTCGAAAAGGCTTGAAAAAGAACTCAATTCAATTACAAAATATGGTTATTCGGTCCTTTATATGGTGGCTCAAAAACTTGTAACCAAATCTGAAGAAAATGGTTATCTTGTGGGTTCACGCGGTTCTGTTGGATCTTCTTTCGTTGCAACTATGGCAGGGATTTCTGAAGTGAATCCTTTAAAGCCACACTATGTTTGCAAAAAATGCTGTAAAAGCGAATTTATAACTGATGGAAAAGTTCATTCCGGTTTTGATTTGCCTGAAAAAAACTGCCCAGTATGCAATGAACTTTATCATAGGGATGGCCATGATATTCCTTTCGAAACATTTTTAGGGTTCGAAGGTAACAAGACTCCTGATATAGATCTTAATTTTTCCGGCGAATATCAGACTTTGGCACACAGGCACACTGAAGAAATTTTTGGTAAGTCTAACGTTTTTAAGGCGGGAACCATTGGAACCGTTGCAGAAAAATCCGGCCTGGGCTTTGTTAAAAAAGTAATTGAAGAAAACGGATTTGAAATTGGGCGTACGGAACAACAAAGACTTGCGCTCGGATGCACCGGGGTAAAACGTACCACGGGGCAGCATCCGGGTGGCATGGTCGTTGTACCCGAAGGTATGGAAATTTACGATTTTTCCCCAATACAGCATCCAGCTAACGATCAGCAATCTGAAAACATTACAACGCACTTTGATTTCCATTCAATTCACGACACAATTTGCAAGCTCGACGAGTTAGGCCATGATGTACCTACCGTTTATAAATATCTTGAAGAATTTACCGGCATTCCGGTAACTGAGGTTTCTATGAGCGATTCGAAAGTTATGTCGCTTTTTACTTCTACTAAATCTTTAGGCATAGAACCGGAAGAAATCGGTTCAAAAACCGGTACGTTTTCTTTGCCCGAGGTAGGCACTCAATTTGTGAGGCAAATGCTAGAAGAATCTAAACCTAAAACTTTTGACGATTTAGTTCAAATTTCTGGTCTTTCGCATGGTACGGATGTTTGGAATGGCAATGCGAGAGAACTCATAAAAAATAAAGTTTGTGATATTTCTCAAGTGATTGGAACAAGAGACAGCATTATGACTTACCTCATAAATAAGGGCGTAAACGAAAAGAGTGCTTTTGAAATAATGGAAATTGTGAGGAAGGGCAAGGCAGTGCAAAAATTGCAAGGCAAGTATTCTGAATTGATGAAAAGCTGCGGGGTTCCAGATTGGTACATTGATTCGTGCAAAAAAATTAAGTATATGTTTCCGAAAGCTCATGCTGTAGCTTACATGATTTCCACTTTAAGATTCGGCTGGTACAAAGTTCACAGACCGCTTGAATACTATGCGGCATATTTTACTGTGCGCGGAGAAGACGTTGACGGCTTACTGGTGATGGAAGGTTCTGAAGCAATTAAGGGTAAGCTTAAAGAGATTACAGAGAAGGGAAGAGAAGCAAGCATAAAAGAGCACAGTTCGATAGTTACTTTGCAAATTTTAGTTGAATGTTTTTCACGGGGAGTTGAGTTCCTTCCTGTTGATATTTATAAGTCCGATGTGTGCAAGTTTTTGATAGAAAATTCCAAAATAAGGCTTCCTCTTTGTTCATTAGCTGGTTTGGGTGCCGCCGCTGCAAAAAGTATCCAAGAGGCGCGTGATGGAGGAAGGTTTCTTTCGGTTGACGATCTGCGGGAACGTACTAGGATTAACAAAACTGTAACAGATTTAATGCGTGCGTCCGGCGTTCTTGAAGATATGCAAGAGAGCAATCAGATGACACTATTTTGATAGTTTTAAGCCGTTTATTTTAGTTTTTTTCAGGCGCTCTTCCGGGTAAGGCATTAGAAAATGTCCTATTGACGTTTGCTGATTTATGTTTAAAATGTATGGAGCTTGTGACATTGGCTGTTATGGAGTTTTTGCTCTCGATTTTGGTTCTAACTTGTCTTGGCGCGCTCGTTTGTTTAGGATTAGACCCTGCGGGCTTTATTTTTATTCATAAAGCAATATTAGACGAGGGGTAAGGGTTGTCTTCAAATTGATTTTAAGTATTTTTATCCTTGTAGTTTTAATTCTTATTAACGCGTTTTTTGCGCTTTCAGAAATAGCGATAGTTACGCTTAACGATAAAAAAGTTAAGAAACTAGGCGCGCAGGGACATGTGGGTGCCGTCAAGGTTCTTAAATTAATAGGAAATTCTAATGATTTTTTGGCGATGATTCAGGTTGGAATTACCCTTGCCGGATTTCTTACTTCTGCTTCTGCTTCACAAAGTTTTGCGGAGCCTCTTGCTGTGTCCCTGAGTTTTACAGGGTTACCAATAGGAATTTTAGAAGGTATAGCTACATTTTTGGTAACTGTAATCCTTTCATATTTTTCATTGGTTTTTGGTGAGCTTATTCCTAAAAAAATAGCAATGCAGAATGCCGAAGAGGTGTCGTATAGAGTAGTTGGAATTTTGCTGGTGTTTTCTAATATTTTCAGGCCTTTTATTTGGTTTTTATCTTTTTCTTCTAATCTTGTAATACGAAGTTTTGGAATTGACCCTGAAAATAATGAGCAAACGGTAACTGAAGAAGAAATTTTGATGATGGTTGATGCTGGTCAGGAAAAGGGATTGATTGAGTATAAAGCCAAGAGTATGATTTCCGGAGTTTTTGATTTTGACAACAAGACAGTTGCAGAAATTATGACTCATAGAACTGAAATCATTGCTGTTAACGTCAAAGATACTGTCGAGGATGTAGTGAATCTTTCAATTAAAAATGGTATTTCAAGGATTCCTGTTTTTGAGGAAAGCATAGATAAAATTTCTGGAATTATTTACGTTAAAGACTTACTAAAATTCATTAACGCTCCGATTCCGAAAGGTCTTATTTTAAATAACATTTCACGTCCTGCGATGTTCGTTCCAAATTCAAAAAAGTGTGATGAACTCTTCGCTGAGTTAACTTCCAGTAAAATGCAAATTTCCATTGTGGTTGATGAATACGGTGGTACAGAAGGCCTTGTCACTATAGAGGATTTGGTTGAATCTGTTTTTGGGAATATTCAGGACGAATACGATAATGAAGAAGAGGATATCAAAAAAACCGGTGAGGATGCATTCACTGTTGATGGTACTACTCCAATAGACGAAATTGAGGAAGCTACCAGAATCAAGATTCCGGAAGGGGATTACGACACGATTGCTGGATTTTTAACTGAAAAATTTGGTAGAATACCTAAGGGAAACGAGCATCCTTCCGTGACGTTGGGCGATTATCAGTTTATGGTTCTTGAGGTTTTGGGCAGAAGAATATCTAAGGTAAGAATTTTTAAAAACAAATTGTGAGTTTTAGCTTTATTGGATGGTTCAATGTTGTGTGTGGATTTTATTTTTTAGAATTGGGATGGTAGATGTTTTTTTATGATTTTTGATTCACACGCCCATTATGATGATTCTGCTTTTGACCCGGATCGAACCGATTTGCTTAATTCTTTGCCGGTTCATGATGTTTGCGGAGTAATTAATGTGGGCTCTGACCTTATAAGCTCTATAAATAGTGTCGAGTTATCTGAAAAATTTAACTATTTTTATGCTGCGATTGGTGTTCATCCGCAAAATACCGGTGATATCGAAAAAAACTATCTTTTTGAATTCCAAAAAATTTTGCAGGAACATAAAGTTGTCGCTATTGGTGAGATTGGTCTTGATTACCATGGAAATGATGTTGATTCAGAGCTTCAAAAAAAAGTGTTTATAGATCAAATCATTTTTGCTAAAGAAAATAATTTGCCTGTGATTGTTCACTCAAGAGACTCTTCAAAAGATGTTTTAGAAATTTTGCTTAAATATAAACCCAGAGGCGTAGTTCATTGTTTTTCCGGAAACTATAATTTTGCTTCAGATTTAATTGATTTTGGTTTTTTAATCGGAGTTGGAGGAATGATTACATTCAAAAATTCATCGAATTTAGCAAAGGTTATTTCCCGAATACCGATTGAAAAGATTTTGTTAGAAACTGATGCTCCATATCTTGCTCCAGTTCCTTGCCGAGGTAAACGTTGTGACTCCTCTATGATAAAATTTACTGCAAAAAAGCTTTCTGAGATTAAGGGAATTGATTACGAAAAAATATTGGAAGTTACTGAAAATAATGTTTTAGAGTTCATAAATCATTAGCATATTGCGTTTTTTTCAACGTTTGTTAGAATGCCAAAATTGGATTATATTGTTACCGAAGTAAGTTAAATGATGTTAGCTTGTTTTCGGTTGTCTTTTATCGTGGAGTGAATTTTGCGAGTTGGTTACGGATACGATGTTCATAGGTTGAAATCTGGCAAAAAGCTGGTGCTTGGAGGAGTCGACATTGAACATTCAAAAGGGCTTGTGGGACATTCTGACGCAGACGTTTTAGTTCACGCCGTGATTGACGCCATAATTGGTGGCGCGGCATTGGGAGACATTGGAAAGTTTTTCCCGAGTTCTGATAAAAATTATAAAAATGCATCGAGCCTCAGACTTTTAGTTAAAATTGTTAACGAAGTGGAATTAGCGGGTTTCCAAATATCAAATATAGATAGTACGATAGTAGCCCAGCGGCCTGTCCTTGCCGAATTTATTCCTCAGATGTGTGAAAATTTAGCGGAAGCGTGCTGTATTGAGAGAACACGAATAAATGTGAAGGCTAAAACAGAGGAAAGATTAGGTTTTACCGGCAAAATGCTAGGGATTAGTGCACACGCCGTTGTTTTACTGTCGGAAAATCATTTATTTTAATGTTTTTCTGATAATAACAGTCAATAAATTCGAATCTTTTCAGCATTAGGAAATTTTAAATTTATATTAAAAGGAGTAAAAATGAAAACATATCCCTATATAAAAAAATTAATTTCTTACTATAAACCTTACAAGTTGGTTTTATTTTTAGATTTAGCAGCCTCAGCTTTAGGCGCAATAATTATGCTTATAATTCCTATGACTATTTCAAAATTAACTCAATATTTACCATCAGTGCCCAACGGTGAAGTTTTTAAAGTTGTGATTATGTTCTTTTTATTGATTCTATTTTTGTTAATTATAAAATTTGCATGTGATTATTTTTCTCTTTATTACGGACATAAAATTGGTTTGAAAATGGAGGCCGATATGCGCAAGGAAATTTTTGATCACTATCAGAAGTTGCCTTTCAGTTTTTTTGATAAGCGAAAAGTTGGAGTTTTGATTTCAAGTGTTACGATAGATTTGTATGAAGTCGCTGAGTTTTTGCACCACGCTCCTGAAGATATTTTAAACATGTCTATAAGGATTATTGGGGTACTCACGATGTTCTTTATTTTAAGTATTCAACAGTTTTTAATTATTTTATTTATTTTATGTTCAATGTTTATATTTGCAGCTTTTTTTATGAAAAAAATGCGTAATGCATTTACTCAAAATAATGCAAAAATCGCTGAAATGAATTCTCAGTTAGAAGAAACCATATCAGGAATTAGAGCGGTAAAAGCTTTTTCAAATGAACACCTGGAAATAGAAAAATTTACGAGAAAAAATATCGATTATGTAAGCAGACAAGAGTATAGGCATAGAGTTACCGCTACTTATTATTCTGGATTGTTGTTTTTTTGCATATCGTCGTTAGCAATTTTATCTGTTTCCGGTTTGGGCTTGCTTAGAAGCGGCAAAATCAGCAACAGTGGTTTTATGATGTTTGTGTTTGGCGAAAGTGTTATAATGGGTCCAATGCTTTATTTTATAGGGCAGATTGAGCAATTTCAGAAATGTTTGGCTGGGTTTCAGCGTTTTCTTGGTGTGCTTGCTGTAAAACCGGATATTGTGGATTCACCTAATGCTAAAATTCCTGAAAAAATAATAGGAAAAATTCAATTTAAAAATATATTTTTTTCCTATGAGAAAAATATGGCTGAAAGGTGTGTTTTTTCTGGGCTTAATCTTGAAATCCAAGCAGGAGAGTATGTTGCACTCGTAGGGAATTCCGGTGTTGGTAAATCTACCCTTTGCAATTTAATTCCGCGTTTTTACGACATTAAAGACGGGAAAATTTTGATCGATGGAATCGACGTTCGAGAAATAAAACTTGATTTTTTGCGCAATAACATAGGTTTTGTTCAGCAGGAAGTTTTTCTTTTTTCAGGTTCTGTTATAGAAAACATTCGGTATGGCAAACCTTCTGCCAATAATGAAGAAGTGATTAAGGCAGCGAAAGCGGCTCACGCTCACGAATTTATTATGAGTTTTTCCGAGAAATATGAATCTCAAATTGGTTCGCGTGGTGTAGCTCTTTCGGGAGGTCAGAGACAGCGTCTTGCGATTGCACGCGTATTTTTAAAAGACCCACCTATTTTGATTTTTGATGAAGCTACTTCGAATCTTGACAATGAGAGCGAACATTATATTCAGCAATCCATGGAAAAATTGTCTCAAAATAGAACTACAATTGTTATCGCTCATAGGCTTTCCACGATAAAAAACGCAAAAAGGATTTTAGTTTTGCAAGATGGCAAAATTGTCGAACAAGGTACGCACGAAGAATTATTACAATATGATGGAACTTACGCGAATTTTTATAAACTTTTATGATTAACATTGCTAAAAAATTACAAATGTTAAAATATTTTTATGAACAACAAAATTAAACTTCAGGATATTTTGAAAACAATTCCAGCGTATTAAATTAAAGATCAAATCGTCAAAATCCTTGCTAAAATATTTTTATTAACAACAAAATTAAATGCCCAAAATGCGGGAGAATTGGCAAGGTAAAATGCGGCTTTTATATTAAGAATCAAAAAAGATATTTGTGCGAAAATTGCAAACGCAGATGGCTCCAAACTAACAAAGCAAAATTCATCAGTCTAGAGCCTTTGCGGAATCGAGGCCTCATTTTTAAATTAATCGGTGAAAGCGGGATGAGCCTACCTGCCACGACGGCTCCCCCCTGAATTTTTTTAAAATTTTTATCGTAACTAAAGCATCGAATTGATTAACAACATTTCTCACGTTTACGTGTTTCCACCCGTAATAAACGTTCCGCTTCTTCTCTGGAATTCAAAATACCCCTTGCAATATCAAACATCTTATCCTCTAAATCACTGACACCATCGCCGGTCTTAGCGGAACAACATGACCATTCTACTCCCAAATTTTCCGCTTTTTGTCGGATCTTTTCTTCGGTGACCGTCATCTCCAAATCCGTCTTATTTGCGACTAAAATCACTTTCTTACATGATGGTGAATTCAATTTTAATTGTTCAAACCAACTTCCAATAGCATCAAATGAACCAGAATTATCAACGCTAAAAACTATGACAGCAATTCCAGCATTTCTACAGTAAATCGGAGATAATGACCGATATTTTTCCTGCCCAGCGGTGTCCCAAATAGTTAATTCGATTGATTTACAGTCATAGTTACGACATAATGTACGGTAACTAGCCCCTACCGTAGCAGTACAATTTTCTGAAAAATCTCCCTCACACATCCGCAAACTAAGAGATGTCTTACCTACTCCGCTATCACCTAAAAGTACGACTCTTACATCTCGCTTCTCTTCTAAAAGACTTTTCGCCGTTGGAATCGACATAACAAAAATAGAAGCTAATGCCCCGAATACCATGTTTTTAAATTTCATTTTTTCTCCTTAATTTTTTAAAATTTTATCATAACTAAAGCATCGAATTGATTAACAACATTTCTCACGTTCACGTGTTTCCACCCGTAATAAAGGTTCCGCTTCTTCTCTGGAATTCAAAATACCCTCTGCAATATTAAACATCTTACCCTTTAACTCATGCACACCCTCACCGGTCCTAGCGGAGCAATATAACCATTCTAATCCCATATTTTCCGCTTTTTGTCGGATCTTTTCTTCGGTGACCTTCTCCATCAAATCCGTCTTATTTGCGACTAAAATCACTTTCTCACATGATGGTGGATTCAATTTTAATTGTTCAAACCAACTTCCAATAGCATCAAATGAATCAGAATTATCAACGCTAAAAACTATGACAGCAATTTCAGCACCTCTAAAGTAAGACGAAATTAATGACCGATATCTTTCCTGCCCAGCGGTGTCCCAAATAGTTAATCCGATTGATTTACAGTCATGGTTACGATATAACTCACAGTGATCAGCTACCATCGTAGCAACATGATCTTGTGAAAAATTTTTCCCACAAATCCGCACTATAAGAGATGTCTTACCTACTCCGCTATCACCTAAAAATACGACTTTTACTGAATTCGCTGGAGAACTTAATCCACCTTTCGCCACTGGAGCCAACATAACAAAACAAAGGCTAATGCACCCGAATACCATGTTTTTAAATTTCATTTTTTCTCCTTAAT
>JAISNY010000012.1 GCA_031275995.1 Oscillospiraceae bacterium
AAATCTTATTCCGTCTCTCAAAGTATTCATATGGTTGTTAATTCTCTTTATGTTTGGGTTTTTAAACACCTTATTCCTTCCCTTATTCTTTGACTTCGTATACCTTCGTGCGCTGCCAAGGTTTATAGCGTGTTGACTTTTTTAAGTAGAGAGACTAGAATGTAAAATACGTTTTAGTCTCTTCACTCTATCTGTAAAGAAGAGTCGTTAGTCCGCGGGGAGGTGTTAAATTGTTAGGCACGAAGATTTTGAATTGTTATGAAATGTTTTTGTTGTTTTCAGTCAAACTTGGAGAGGAAAATATAGAATCTCTTATAAAAAAATTTTCTGATTTGATTTCTCAAAGCGGTGTTATCGAGAAGGTTGACAACTGGGGAAAGCGCCGGCTGGCGTATCTTGTAAATAAAGAGCCGGAAGGAATTTATGTTTCTATAGGGTTTAAAGCTGAAAGCGGCGTTCCGTGCGAGTTGGGCAGAGTTGCGAATATCACGGAGGGTGTTTTGCGTTGCTTAGTTATTAAAAAAGAAGAATAATTAAGATATTGCGAGGTTTTAATGTTAAATATTGCGGCGTTTGTTGGACGTTTGACGTCTGACCCAGAGCTTCGGCATACTTCTGGCGGTTTGGCTATGTGCCGGTTTTCTTTAGCTGTTTCGCGTTCTTATGTGCGCCCTGGCGAGGAGCGGCAAACTGATTTTATAGATGTTGTAACGTGGCGTTCTACGGCGGAGTTTGTGTGCAATTATTTTAGAAAAGGGCAACTTGCGGCTGTGGAGGGTAGCATTCAAACAAGAACTTATCAAGGTAACGATGGAGTTAAGCGTAAAATTTTTGAATTGGTTGCCAATAATGTTCATTTTGTTGAATCTAAAGGTTCCGGTATTAGGCAGGGTGTAGAGTCCGGCGAGAGCTTGGAGTCAGGTGCTGGTGCTGGTGCTGGTGCTGTTTATTCTAGCGGGGGTAAGGAAGATTTTAATTCAGTTGAATTAGATGATGATTTACCGTTTTAATAAAGGAGGCGGTTTTGTTGGTTGAAAGAGCGAATAGGCGTGAAGATAGGGACAATCGCAGGCGTAAAAAAAAGGTTTGTAGTTTTTGTGAAGAAAAAAATTTAAGAATTGATTTTAAGGAAGCTATCAAATTGAGGCGGTTTATGTCTGACAGGGCCAAGATTCTTCCTCGAAGGGTTACCGGGATGTGTGCTAAGCATCAGCGTGTTTTGACTATTGCAGTAAAAAGAGCTAGATTTTTAGCGCTTATTCCTTGTGTGGGCGAATAGCGTATGCGTTTTAAGATTTTAATGTGTGAATCTTAAGTAAGACTGTTGTAGTTTAGATTGGATTATTTAAGTTGAGGAAATGGATAGTTATACGAATTTTTCATCAAGTTGAGTTTTGTTGGTTTAATAATGTTGAGTTTAGGTAAAAGCTGTGAGTATTTTAGAATCGATTCATAGTCCTGAAGATCTTAAAAAGGTAAGAGATTTAGATGCGCTTGCGTCTGAAATGAGAGAAAGAATAGTTGAAGTTGTTTCACGCAACGGTGGTCATTTGTCTTCAAATTTGGGGTCGATAGAGTTGACCTTGGCGCTTCTTGCGGGTTATTGGCGCGAGGGTGATGATATTGTTTGGGATGTCGGACATCAAAGTTATGCCTATAAGCTTCTTACCGGTCGTTTTTTGAATTTTGGTTCGTTGCGTCAGAGTGGTGGTTTGTCTGGGTTTACCGATAGGCAGGAAAGCTATTTTGACAAGTTTACGTCCGGTCATAGCGGCGTTTCTGTTTCGGCTGCGCTTGGTCTTTCTGTGGCGAAAAATTATGTGGGGTCAGATGCGAAAACCGTTGCGGTTCTTGGTGATGGCGCTGTAACATGTGGGTTGAGTTATGAAGGAATAAATAATTCTGGTGGTTTTGCTAAAAATTTTTTGGTTATATTAAATGATAATTCGATGTCGATTTCAAAAAATGTAGGTTCTATCTCCAAATATTTAGCTAATATCAGGGCTGGGATGACCTACATAAATATGAAGAGTGTGGTTCAGAAGTTTTTAAGTTCGGTTCCTATTTTTGGTTCAGCTTTTTTTGATCTTTTAGCGGAATCTAGGAATGTTTTGAAAAATTCGTTTTGGCGTGAAAGTACTATTTTCGAAAATATGGGTTTTAAGTATTATGGGCCTTTTGATGGTCATGATATTCAAAACTTAATCAGAGTTTTCAAGGTATTGCGCTCCGTGGAGCGGCCGGTTTTGCTCCATGTTGTTACTAAGAAAGGTAAAGGTTATAGATTTTCTGAGAAAAACCCTGAAATTTTCCATTCTATCTCTAAATTTTCAAAAGAAACTGGTAAGATTTCCCATAAAGTGGGTGTCACGTTTTCTGAAATTTTTGGCAAAAAGATGTGTGAAATTGCACGAAAGAATCAGAAAATTTATGCAATAACTGCCGCGATGACTTTGGGAGTGGGGCTTGAGGATTTTTCCAAAATGTTTCCAAAAAGATTCAGAGACGTGGGGATTGCCGAATCTCACGCCGTTACGTTTGCGGGCGGATTAGCCGTTGGTGGGATGATCCCTGTTGTTGCCGTATATTCTACTTTTCTACAGCGAAGTATTGACCAAGTAATTCATGATGTAGCTATGCAGAACATAAAAGTTATATTTGCTGTTGACCGTGCAGGGTTGGTTGGGTCTGATGGTAAATCCCACCAGGGGATTTTTGATGTTTCTTTGTTAAACTCAGTACCGTTTGTAAAGATTTACGCTCCGGCTTTTCTAGAGGAGCTTGAATTTATGCTTGAAGAGGCCGTAAATGGAACATTATGTTCAGTTGTGCGTTACCCTAAAGGCGGCGAATTTTTTAGGCCTGAATGGTTTAGTGTAAGTTGTAATAATTTTGATATATACAGCAATTATGATAAGAAAGATTTGTTGATTATAACTTATGGTAGAATATTTTCTTTTGTGGCTAAAGCATACGAGCATTTCGACAAAAGTTTCTCATTAATGAAGCTAAACGTCATAAAGCCGATCGATAAAGATGCTCTGAGTTATGCCTCGATGTTTACGACTGTTCTTTTTTTTGAAGAAAGCGTGAAATCGGGGTCGGTAGGTTCAAGTTTCGCATCGGGACTTTCGTCGGTCGGCTTTAAGGGGAAATACATTTTGAATGCCATTGATGATGATTTTGTTGCACACAACGAAGTTGAAGCGCAACTTTTTGCGTTTGGTCTGGATTTCGAAAGTATAAGAAAAAAAATTAATGAGTTTATCTGAATTAAATATCGTTTTTATTTCCTGTAGCTTGGTCTAAAATCACCGACTTTAGCCGGCGGATCCTTGGCTCGATGAAAATTTTATTTGTGTTTATTAAAAATTTTCTTATTTTCGTTGAAATGGAAATTTTTAAAAATTTTATCAGGGTTTAGTATGAATTATTCCGGCTTGTTTCTATTTTATTTTTTTTGTAAAATCACCCCGATAGTTTATGAGGGGTGTTTCAGCTTTTGTCGGAAGGTACTAGATTTTTTGTTTTTAATAGGGAAAGCGATTGGCGTTATGGGGGGATTAACTGCGGCGGGGTGTTCGAAAATGATGTTTTGATTTTTGAACCTCTGGTTGGTGTCGGTTCTGTTTTTGTGTCTTTCGAACTCGACAGCGGTAATTTGGAAACAGTGTGGCATAGGCTAAGGATGAAGTATTTGACTCCCGAAAATACAGAAATAATAGTTAGATGTTTGGCGAGCGACTCTACTAGCTTTCTTTTGCCGGGGAAAAATGATGAAAAGGAAATGATTAGTCTCAGCGAGTATTTAAAACTTCATGAAAATCCGGGCGTAAAGGTAAATGCGTTCGAAAGTTTAGGTTCAAAGGTTTTTAAAAATCCGGAAGATGTTTTGCTTTTTTGTCTTAAAGGAAGATATTTGTGGTTTTGCATTGAAGTGATTAGTTACGGTGAAGATAAAAAAATAGAAATAAGCGAGCTGAAAATTGAGTTCCCACGGATAAGCTTTATCAGGTATCTGCCAGAAGTTTATCAAGACACAAAAGATGATTCATTTTTTTCAAGATTCATCGCGATATTTCAATCGATCTATGTGGATGTGGAGGAAAAAATTGATTACGCTCCAGCGCTTTTTGAACCGTTTAAAACCGATTATAATTTTCTTAAATGGATGTCGAATTGGTTTAACATAAAAGATACAGATCTTTGGAGTGAAGAAAGTTTAAGGTCTCTTGTGGCCGAAGCTATTGAAATTTTCAAAATAAAAGGTACGCGGCGTTCAGTTTTTTTGGTTGTAAAAAAATACACTGGAATTGAGCCCATGATTATCGAGCAGTTTGATGTTGTAGAAAATGAAAATTACGAATCTGAAAAAGAAACCTTTAAATCTCTTTATGGTGAAAATGGGTTTGTATTTACCGTTATTCTGAAAAATAGTGCAATTTCTACGGCAGAGGAGTATGCTAACTTATTGCGTATCATAAAAAGTATGATTCAAATTGACTTGATATGTAATTTGGTTGTTCTTCAAAATAATATAATACTGGGTAATCATTGTTATATAGGGATTAACTCATATATATCAAAAAATAATTACAGTTTAGAAGATGAATTAATCAATGAAAACGGTAATGTAATTTCAATGATAAGTTAAAAGATTTGTCTTGGAGGTTTGAAGTTGAATAACGGACGTTATTATTTGGCCGAACGTAACAATTATTTTTTCGGTAAGCTTATGACTGTAAGGGATTTTACAAACGAACAGGAATATTTTAATTCTAAAAGACGGTTGGGTAATAGGATGCTCAACGGGGTTGGGATTGTTTCCGGGCTTAACGTTTTTCTTGTGGATAATAAAACCTTTTCACTTGAAACAGGTTTTGCGCTTGATTATTTAGGGCGTGAAATTATAGTGCCAGAGCCAAGCATAAGAAAACTTAATGTTATAAATGGTTTTGAAGAAAATAAAGATAAAAGTGTTGTTTACCTTTGCATTGCCTATAAGGAAATATCTAAAGAAAGTACCTTTTCAGTAACGGGAACAAATAAAGAATGTGGTTCAGAAAAGCAGTTCAACCGTATTAGCGAAGGTTATGAATTATTTTTAACTTCGAAGGAACCTTTTGAAGAAGAACTTAAAATTGATTTTTTGTTTATTCAGAAAGTTCAGGTTTATTCAAAAGATGGAATAAAAATATTATTAGAAGTTCCGCGTTATGCTAATCCTGGTTCACTAATCAAAATAAAAATGTTTTTTGAAAAACATAAAGTTGAAGCTCCGGTTAAATATTCTTTTGATATAAGAGGTACTTTGTTCAAAAGCGCAGAGGGCTCGAGAAATAGCAAGCTTGAGTATTCAGAAGATGAAGTTTCAACTTACAAGAGCATTTATCATGAAATTTTTATGCGCTGCGACGCTGTGCAAGATTCTTCTACAGAACTTGTGATATCAAAACAGAGTTTTAGTTTGAAGGTGGGAGAAGAGTTATTTGAAATTGAAAAAAATATTAGTATACCTATTCAGGTCAAGATTGAAAATATAAAGAATTTAATTATTGATAGTTATTACTCTAGTCATTTTGATGAGATTATTGAGTCGGTTGAAGAAAAATATATTTATCTTGCTAAGTTTCATATTGCAACCAACAAATTAACATATTTCATTGAGGATTTTAAAAAGCATCCAGCAAGGCAGTACATCTTCAGCAATGATTTGTTAAGGCTTCTTAATGAGTTTAATTCTAGAAATGTTGAAGCAAATTTAGATGAAAATTTGGACGGAGCCAAGGGGCGGAAAATTAATTCTTTTTCTATTGATAAAGAAGAAAAGGAAGAAGTAACAGATACTGAAGAAGTTAGACAGGACGTTGAAAAAGAAGATTCCGAAATTCAAATTTCCGGGCAGAATATTGTTACTGGAATTGAAAGGATAAATTTGGGTTTTAATGCAAAACCTGGTAGGTCGTATTATTCTTATGAATTTGCTCACGGTCTTGGGGAGGGGCAAGTTTGTGTTGTTTCGGCAGTTGTTAACGAGCCTTCATTTCAGGAGAATGAAGAAGTTCCTGAGGGTAATTTGTTGATATTTGGCGATAAAGCGATATTTTCTTCAGATTATTTGAGAGCTTCTGCTCCTTCGTGCAAAATAGGAGCGATAGTTGACCCAGCTAAAGGCACTTTGCGTTTGGGAATACGGCTTAATGAAAAAACAACAAAACAGCATGTCAAATTGCGTTGGTGGGCCTTTAAGCCGATTATAAGCCCTTCATCGGAAGAAGATCTGGTTATTGATCAAGAAGTTAAACTTGTGATAGCCCCCGACACCGTAAGGGTTGATCCCTTCGGTAAAACACGTTTTGAGGCGCGCATAGAGGGTCTTAAAGATCAGCGGCTTTATTGGTCTATGGTTCAAGAGCATTCTGGATCAATCGATAGCAACGGCCTTTATACAGCTCCTTCTGTTGAAGGTGTTTATGAAGTTCGAGCTACAAGCGTCCAAAACCCGAAAATAAGTAATTCTGCGTATGTAGTGGTTAGTTCCATTGAAGAACAGTGATGAGTTTTTTATGAGTTTAGCTCTTGATTTGGCAAGAGAAGCGTTCATGGAGCGCGAGGTGCCTGTTGGAGCCGTTGTAGTTTCTGAGGGCAAAGTGGTAGGGCGGGGTAAAAATTTAAGAGAAAAGGAAAGAAATTCTCTTTATCACGCTGAAATATTGGCGATTAATGAGGCCTGCAAAAAATTAAATTCATGGAGACTTTTGGGATGCAGTATATACGTAACTCTTGAACCCTGTTCCATGTGTGCGGGGGCTATTATTAATTCAAGGATCAAAAGATTGATTTTTTCTGCTGGACATCCAAAGTTTGGTGTGGCTGGCTCGGTTACGGATCTGTTTTTATTGCCTTTGGGTCACAAAGTAGAGGTTATATCAGGGGTGCTTTGCGTTGAAAGTTCGCAGCTAATTTCAGATTTTTTTAAGGGGATTCGAAAAAATAAGGATTATTAAAAAAATTACAATAATGTTCAACTCAAAATGAACTAGCTAAAGTAAAAGATTCAATCACTAATTGGTGAATTTAATATTGAATATGTAATGTATCAAAATTGGTAAATTAACGTAACGGGACGATTTTATGTTTAAAAATTTGGTGTATTTTTCTCTTGGTAAAGGCTGTTTTCGTTTAATATCAATGTTTTAATACTTCACTTTCAGCATAAAATTGATAATTGTTCTAAAATAGGATTTGAAAAATTGTTAGATGGTCAATAACTACTTAATTGTATCGATAAAAATATCTAACATAAATCCTCGACAAGAACGTCGAGGATATCTTTGGCTATATTTTTTTAATTTTATTTCGAACTAATTTTTATACCTTATACCTAAAAAACTCTAAATTAAGCGGCTACTGCTCGTGAATTTTAAATCAAGATCTTTAATTACGTCTCTGAGATGTGATAAACCAATTGCGTTTTCAGACAAAAACTTTATCAAATCCTCAACCTTAGTTTTGTCACGAGAGACCTCACGAACCGTATCCTCGGCTCTTGAACCTTTGTGATCAGTTTCGGAGATGTTAATCCCATACACTCTTCCTCCCTCAGATTCAAATTCGCAAATGGCATAATCAATTTCACGTCTGTTTTGTAAACTTGGAATAAAAGAAAATTCTTTGGTACAAATACTTTTTAAAATCATGACGTAAACTCCAAATGAATATTAATTGATATTTTATTGCTCATTACGTTATTTTTCAATGTAAAATTTTTGAAAAAATTCGACAAAAGAGCTTAAATTTTAAATTGCATCACAGATTATGTTTAATTTAACGTTATACCAAAATTTGTGCTCATGCATATTATGTGTTAACCAAAATATTTACGGTGCTTTTTATGGTTAATATAAGTTTATGTATGATTGTTAAAAATGAAGAAAAAAATATCGAAAATTGTCTTAAAAGTATTGAGAAAATAATAGATGAAATTATTATCATTGACACAGGAAGTACAGATTCAACAAAAAAAATTGCTGCGGAATATACAAACTTGATATATGATTTCAAATGGTCCGATGATTTTTCTATGGCGCGCAACTATTCTTTTTCTAAAGCTACAAAAGATTATATCATGTGGCTTGATGCAGACGACATCATTACTAACGAAAATCAAAAATTATTTAAAGAATTAAAAGAAAATCTTGACAATGAAACAGACATAGTAATGTGTAAATATAATACGGCGTTCGACGAAGAAGGCCATCCAACTTTCTTTTATTACAGGGAACGCATAATTAGACGCAGTTTGAACCTAAAATGGAAAGGCGCGATTCACGAAGCAATCACGCCGACGGGCAAGATAATTTATTCCGATTTTGCAGTTAATCACAACAAAACTCAAACTCAATATTCAAAAAGAAATTTAAAAATATTTGAAAAATTAATTTTAAGTGGAAAAATCTTGGAACCCCGTGAACAATTCTACTATGCACGCGAGCTGTACTACCACGAAGAATATAAAAAATCAATTGATATTCTTAGCAGATTTTTAGATTCAAATAAAGGCTGGATAGAAAATAATTTAGAAGCTTGTAAAATTTTATCCTATTGCTTTTATAAAATTAACGACGAAAATTCCGCGCTCCGGGCGTTAATCCGAAGTTTTGAATACGACGAACCCAGGGCTGAAACCTGTTGTGATATTGCTAAACATTTCTTAGACAGGGATTTAATTAATCAATCTATATTTTGGTATAAAACTGCACTGTCATGCAGCAAAAAAGAAAAAACAGGCGCGTTTACAAGGCAGGATTGTTATAATTTTTTGCCCTTTATACAACTTTCTGTATGTTACGATAAGTTGAAAGACATGTCTGCAGCGAATTACTACAACGAAATGGCGGGAAAATACAGACCTAAAAATCAGGCGTACTTGAGGAATAAGGAATATTTTAGAAAATTTATTCACAATTCAGGATTGTAGTAACCATCGAAACACAGGAAAAATACAGGCCTAAAAATCAAACGTAATTAAAACAAAAAATTTCAAAAAATTTATTAATTAAGCTGTTAAAACACATCTTTAGTTAAATAATCATAAAATAACAAGGGTATTTAACCCCGAAGTTTAAAATAAAAGGAGAATAAAATTTATGAGATATTATTCAAACAACTACTCATGCGCTGGTGAAATTAGCTGTACGGTTGGGTGTGGATGCAAACCGTGCGGTGGGTTTTGCCCATGTCCGGGTCCTCAAGGTCCCACGGGACCAACCGGATCAATTGGGCCGATTGGACCAGCAGGATCGCAAGGTCCGGTAGGTCCACAGGGACCGGGTGGCATTCAAGGCCCAGTCGGACCAACAGGGTCAGTAGGACCGCAAGGAACAACCGGACCGATTGGACCCGCAGGGCCGCAGGGACTCGTAGGCGCTCAAGGTCCGGTAGGGCCACAAGGAACAATAGGGCCAACTGGACCAACAGGTGCTACTGGCGGAACTGGGCCAACAGGTGCCACGGGTACAGCCGGATTAATTGGGCCAACTGGGCCAACAGGTGCCACGGGTACAGACGGATTGATTGGACCAACTGGACCAACAGGTGCTACTGGCGGAACTGGGCCAACAGGTGCTACTGGCGGAACTGGGCCAACAGGTGCCACGGGTGCAGACGGATTGATTGGACCAACTGGACCAACAGGCGCTACGGGTACAGCCGGATTGATTGGACCAACTGGACCAACAGGTGCTACTGGCGGAACTGGACCAACAGGCGCTACGGGTACAGCCGGATTGATTGGACCAACTGGACCAACAGGTGCTACTGGCGGAACTGGACCAACAGGTGCTACTGGCGGAACTGGACCAACAGGTGCCACGGGTGCAGACGGATTGATTGGACCAACTGGACCAACAGGCGCTACGGGTGAAACTGGGCCAACAGGAGCTACGGGTGAAACCGGACCAACTGGGCCAACGGGTGCTACCGGACCAACTGGACCGGCAGCAATTATTCCTTTTGCATCGGGTACACCTGTCGCTCTGGCCACTGTAATTGGCGGATTGCTTAATACCTCCAGCGCAGTAGGATTCGGGAGTAATCTTCCCGGTATTTCCGCCGCTAGCGGAACAATCAGCTTAGTTGGGCTGACGAACTTTGCGTTTTCTGTACCTAGAGATGGAACTATTACCTCCTTGGCAGGTTATTTGAGCGTCAGTGCGGGAATAAGCCTAATTGGTTCGACTGTAACAGTGTCCGCTCAGTTATTTCAATCCACTACGCCGGACGATACCTTCGTTGCGGTGCCGGGCGCGGTGGTCACGCTAGCACCTACTCTTACAGGATTAATTTCTATCGGGGATGTCGCAAGCGGTATTACTACCGGTTTAAGCATTCCTGTTACTGCAGGAACCAGATTGCTTTTAATATTTTCTGCTGATGTCACGGCTGGCCTGGATCTTGCGGCTGCCGTCGCGGGGTACGTGAGTGCTGGACTCGGAATTTCCTAAGCCGATTTCAGCTTTCTTAACCGTGTATTTTCAAAAATATAAAGTTGACTTTTAAATTGCAGAACGAAAGCGGGACATCCATTTATGGGCGCCCCGCTTTCTGGATAATATATAAAACCAATATTTCAGATAAATTATCATTCGATGCCACACGAACTCTATAAAAACACTTCGAAATAAATATGTATGAAACAAGATTTAGAAAAATTATACACAAAAAATCACATTGTGAATTAATCACATATCACGCATTGAAACAAATCATAAAGTCTGTTTTTGATATAAACCATTTTTAATCTGTGAGGTGATTTCAAAATCGAAATAATTTATTATCTTAAAAACAATAATTAACTCAAACTGTTTAAAAATGAATTTCTAACTTGCCCGTCTTGTTCGAATAAACCTTTGAAATTTGTAGTAACAGTTTTAGTTGAAACGTTTTTTATACCTCTTGAAGTAACGCAACTATGCTTTGCACTGATATAAACAGCCACATCATTGCTTGCGGTGAGGTTACCAATTATTTCAATTATGTCGTTCCCTATTTTTTCTTGAAGCTGTAAGCGCCTGCAAACCATATCAACTATCCTTACAATTTTAGAAAGACCCAAAATAACTTTTTTAGGAATATAAGCTACTGAGACATTAATATCATAAATTAACGCGACATGATGCTCACAAAATGAGAAAGCACTAATATCTTTAACAATCACCATATTTCTGGAATTCGTACGAACGTCGATTTCAAAAACTTTCTGAACTTCTTGGGATATTTCCTCGTTACTAATATTGTTAAACTCAGTGAGATATGCGAGCATTTCTAGGTACCTTTTTGGAGTATCTTCCGGCAATTTTATTCCAATTATATTAAAAGCTGTTTTAATAGCTTCTTGAGCTTTTTGGAAATCTTTTGTGGAAATATTCAAATGGTCAAAAATTTTTCAAGTCAGCCTCCTCGTAAAGAAATTTTAAGGGACGCATAAAAATCATCTTTCATAAACAGCTTTACTGCTCTCGCTTTCCTGAACTTCAACTTTAAAACATTTTTCGCCAATTATTTCTGAAATATATTTTGCTATATTTTCAGACGTAGGCTGAGCGATGATATTGTTTAAATTTACATGATCCAACTTTCCGCAAACCAGCCGTTTAATATCTTCAAAATCGTAAACCATTCCGTTTTCATCCAAATTTTCAGATCTAATATGTACAGTAACGATTAAATTATGCCCATGCAGAGCCTCGCATTTACTTCCGTTATTAAGTCTAAGCTGATGAGCTGCTGCAATTTCAAGACGTTTTATAACTTTATACATCCTGACTTCCCCTATTCCATTTTTAAAAATACAATTTCGAACATTCTACATCTATTTTTTAAATTTTCCAACATATTTCAAACTAAAGTATCGCCGAATGAGTATAAACCTATCATAAATAATAAAGTGAAATTTTCAATCATTTCCAAACTTTTGTAACAACAGCAGGTTTTCGAACAAAAGGACGATCTATTTGTTCAACAGTGCAAATATGCGCTTTTCCAACGATATGGTGGACGTTAACGGGCTCGAACCGCTGACCTTTCGCACGTCAAGCGAACGCTCTACCTGCTGAGCTAAACGTCCATAGGCAAGATTTTGCCACAATAATAAAACGAATGCAATAGTTATTTTTAAAGGGCATTGTTGAAATATAGACACATTTATATTTTGGGGTGCTTAAATTTTTTTGACAAATAAATAAAATTGATAGTATAATTTGGACAGGTATTTTTATGTGGAAATAATTTTAAGGGAGGAGTCTTAATATGCACAATAAGATTGAAAGTTGTTTATTAAAGGTTATTGGTAACAAAAAGTTGTTTGATGAATGTGTGAATATAGAAAATCAGGGTGAGCTTCATGAGTTTTTAAGGGCGAACGTTGATTCTTCTTTGACCCGCGAAGAATTAAGTGGTTTTGTCTCAAATTTGCAAACGGCCAAAGAAGTTTCTCCGCAAAAGAGAAAAATGAAAAAAGGCTTGATCAAGGTGCTTGCGGCCCTAATCGCGATTCCTGCTCTTTTTACAGGCGTCTCTATGATGGGTCGCAAGCCGGAAGCAGCTAAGGTTACGGCGAATCCTCTTGTGGGAACGCGTTTTAAAATCCCTGACGATATGCGTGTAATCGCTGCTTTTGAAGACGGGACCGGTAGGCCTGTATATACGGTTGTTCCGAAAGATATGGAAGCAGATTTTGATGAAACTACCGATTCTATTTTCTATATTAATGTTCCAAAAGCAAGGACTTCAATTTATAATGAGGCTGTATTGGCTTTATTTGGTGGTGTGCCAAATACAAAAATAGGTGCTCAGGAATGCTCTCAAGCTTTTAGGTATGCCATTGAACAGGAAGGACTTTTTAGTGATAGCGGTCGAGTTGTTTTTGGTTTTATTAACGATGCTGCGACTCTTCAGGCAACTAATTTCGATAAAGGCACAGTTTTCGTTGTTATAAAAGGTGCTAAGTTGAATTTAGTGACTTTAAATGGTGATGCTGCTAATATTTCGGTTGAATATGATAGTCACGAAGATGTAGATGTAGATCGGGGTCTGGATCCGGTTTTTAAGACCTACCTTTTAAAGATTACTGGTGGCGGTGGCGGATTCGTTACCGTTGAAGTTGATCGAAGATTATCACTTTTAAATTGTTTTTCTAATGTTGTTAATTCTGCTCTTACAAGGTGTTGGGGGCTTAGATATGGTGGATCTGTAGGCTTGACCGAAGTTAGTCTTTCAGGTGATGATGAATTAACAGTTGGTGATTTCAAGGCTTTGGCTCAGAATCCAGGGCAGTGGACCGACTTAGTACCGTTTGACGACGCTGGTTTGAGACAAATACAGAGAATTAACCGGGCGGCTGAAGAGTCTGCGAATCGTGCTAAAAGCGAACGAGAAGGGAAAATTAGAAAGGGTGTACTTTCTAGTTTTTTTGCTGACAGAGTGAGACCTGTGTATCTTAGTAAGTTTAGTTTGCGGGAGAGTTTTTGGTCTTCTTCCAATGCCGATTTAAATAAAACGTATTTTTTGCTCCTTGCAAGAAATAAGAAGAGTGGGGCTCTTGTTCCCATTCACCTTGCTGACCTTGCTAAATGTGACCGTGACCGTGAGTCAGTTTTTCAACCCACGGATAAGCAAGTTTTAGAAAAGATCGTCGACAGAATAGCAAAATTAATGCATAACGGTAAGGTTGATTTTTATTCTGCGAGGAATCTTCCACTAGATGGAGGAGGAATGCCAAGCTTAAAATGTGGATGTATTTGGGATCGTTCGCCTGATTTTGAAACTTTAAAATCATACAGGGGTGAAGCGCAAGGTGGCTCAACCGATTCGATTCACCTTTTTGGTGGTTTAGCTTTTGTTGACAAATATAGAACTTTCTATTTGGACGAGATAGCAAAACTTAGGCATTGTAATTACTCTGTTTCTATGAAGGACAGCGTTCCTACGGTAGATGATAAATGTAATAAGGATGCACTTAAATTTATTTCAAATGGAAAATTATTTAATGAGGTAACAGAAAGATATTTTGTTGGAGCAGAAAAACCAGTAACTAATTCAGTTGTACTAGCGGTAGTTTTTGAGCCCAGTGATGAAAATCAGTTTGATATGTTTGCAAAAGCAGTGGGGGATTTGTCAGCCAAAGAAAGTTTAACTTTTTCTACTGAGGAAGACATTTTATCTGCAAAACAGTCAAAAATTTTAGCTGCAACTCAGGAACACCGAGATGAGTTGATAGAATTGTTTAGAGGCGTTGAGGGAGATAGTGCTGACGCTGATGAAGATCGTGACGCGCTTAGTTGCTCTATTGATGCAGCAAATGCTCGGTTAGCTCCGGCTCCAGCTCCGGCTCCAGCTCCGGCTCCGGCTCCAGCGGCGCCGGTAATTCAAACTCCGTTTGGAGCGGTAACGAAAAGTAAAGCTTCAGCACCACCAACGGCTTCGTCAACAACACCAACGGCTACAACAGCAGCGGGTTCAACATCAACGACTTCGTCAACAACAGCAACGGCTGAACCGCCAAAATATTATCCGAGAGAGTTTCTGACACCAGATCCATGGGGTCCGAGGTATCCAGGTAGGGTACCAACATATGCGGCACCACCGACGCAGGCACCACCGCCGCAACGACTATGGGGGCCATCAGTAGGAGGGTATCCGGCACCACCGACGCAGGCACCACCGACGCAAACATCACAAACACGACTATGGGGGGCGGCGGCATCAGGACAAGCGCCAACGTCAACTCAGGAGGTGAAGGATAGTCTCAAGAAATTTGGTAAATTTAAGATTTAAAACCAGGATCAGGATCATGATAATTCCTTCCTTTTTGCGCAGACTATATACGCAAGGGGGATGATTTAAGTGCCGGAAAGTCGAAATTTTAAGAAGCATAGTTTTTATCTTGCGGTGGGGGTTTGCATTCTTGCAGTTTCTGCCGCCGCTTGGTCCACTTTCGTCAGTGTGAGAGAGTTATCTGGCCCTGATACAGTTTCTTCAGAACGCAAGAATCGGGGTAGGAAAGAAAAACAAGAAACGGTTGTTCAAAAAGAAACTGTTAAAGGAAATGCTAATGCTTTTGCGGGTTCGGAGTTGGAAAATTCGAAGCAATCCGTAAGCTTGTCAGATGAAAAGGAAAATATACGTGCGGTTTCTTCATCTAATATAGATTTTGCTCTTGTTATTCCGTGTGACAAGGTAGTGCGGGGTTACAGCGGTGAAGAATTAGATTACAGCCCTGAGTTTGGAGATTGGCGGATTCATTCGGAGGTTGATTTTGCGGGTAGAAGGGTGTTAGCCCTCACGAACGGAAAGGTTCTTAGTGTCGATGATGAGCCAGGACTCGGGAAAAAGGTGACGTTAAATCATGAGATATCAGGAAAGAGTTATACGGGGTGTTACCGCGGGTTAAATACTTGCAACGTATGTCAAGGAGATTCATTAAAGAGTGGCGATATTTTAGGTGAAATTGACGAAGTTAATGGATGTTTACACTTTTCTCTTAAAGATGATAAAGAGTCCAAGTTTGTTGATCCGGATGAAATTTTAGGGTTGGATAAAGTTAAGTCGTCTGTAGTCAAACAAGTTTCATGAGTTGTTAGCAGCTAGATTTTTTGGTTTTAACTTGTTTTTAGGCCATATCGGTAGAAGTTTTGCTATTTAGTAGGTTCTGAGTTATATGGCTGATTTGAGATTTAAAATTTTTACTGCTTAAAGTTTTGTGGGACATTGTGGCAGGTGAGCAGTGAATTATGGTGCCGCCTGCACTTTTGGCTCCGGTAGTCTTGGTTGGTTTTCGTTATGTTTCTTTAAGTTAAATTTGTCCAAAAAATCTATAAATCTATTAGGAAAAATTTTTATAGTAACTTGTTTTGATTTCTATCAACGGCGGTTCGAGTTTTTTACTTAACTTAACGATGGTTATTATGTGTTGAAAGTTAGAAAATCTAGTTTTTCATGTCTTCTGATAGCGCAATGTTTTCTAGGCATCTTAGTTTTATTTCTAAAACGGCTTTGCCATCTTCTTGGTGTGATTTTGATTCTTTTTCTAAAATTTTCATATCTTTAAATTCTTCGGAATTGATTCTTTGTTCGATTTGGTCTTGACAAATTTTCAGAGCTTCTCCGTATGGAAGTATAATTTGAGTTTCGCATTTCTGTATATATTTTTCTTTGTAAGCTCTTATAGGTAAATCGGTCTTAAAGAGTTTGAGAATCTTGTAATATATATGTTTTTCATAAGTTTCATCAGCGTTCTCTCTAAAATAAAATGGAATTTCTAAACCAAATAACCATAAACGGTATCTGTTTTTTGTTCTTCCGGTTTCGATTTTAACAGTTTGGGAAAGATTGACTTGTTCAGTAAAGTTTCGTATTGTTTTTGCCCAAACTTTGCCGTCGGCTCTCTCTAATTTTGTCTCATTTTTACCAAGTTCTTTAATCCCACTTATAAGTATTTGTCCTTTAACGACAGCATCTCCTATGTTAACAACAGAAGTTCCGTTGTAAGTTTCAATTCTTTCAATTTGGCCGTCGATTGCTGCTTTAATGTTGCATGGCACAGTATTTGTGAGTATCTCTGGTGTTTTATCTTTTTCTTTTATCGAAATATTTGCATTGCATCCCTGTATGTTAACTGCGCTCCAGGCAATATCGGGTAATTTGGCCATTATTGAAGTTTTTGCTGTGTGCGAATCGATATCTCGTTTTATGGCTCCGGGGTAAATTCCTATTTCTTTGACTGCAGAAATGATTTCATTTTTACTTAAAGTTTTAGTTCCGCTTATATTTATATTCCAAATATAAAGCGAAAGTGTGTGTAAAATTAGAAGATATATGAAAAAACCAAGTAAAACACCTTTTCTGTGTTGGTATTTTGCCCAAATGAACGGCAGTCCCTTCTTATGAAATATGTTTATTTTAAATTTGTTGTTTCTTATTATATTAGAAATATTTTTATATTCGCTCGAAAAAGCTTTGAATTTTAAAGTGTCATTAATTTTTTTAATATCCCATAAATTGATTTTATTTTTTGATGCGTGATTCATAAAATTTACAACATTTTTCCCATTTACCTCAAAAATCATGTATCCAAAAATCCATCTAAGTAGTTTAAGAATCATTTTTATTCCTCTAGTATAAAAATTCTATTCCAGTTATAAATCCTTCCACAATCAATGAGTCTGCAGTTAGACATTTTATCGAAAGGTTTCTTCCGCAAAACAATATCGACATATTTTTAACAGCAATCCTTATGGAGTTTTTCTCATATTTGAGAATTCTCTTTAGGCCTTCGATTTTTACTTCTCGATTATTTGTAACTTCGAGATAAACTTCTGCTGCTGCAGCTTTAACAGGAGCCGAAATTAGAGAACTAAATCGTTTCACTGCAAAAGCCTCCCTTTAGTGTATTAACATATATATTTAAATTTTGTCATACAAATGCAAGAACAGGAGAACAAACATGAAATTTATCTCTGTGCTAAAAATTTCTTTACAATATGTCCTTTGCGGATATTTGGGAGGCAAGCATTAATTTTTGATTAATAATTTTTAAAGGGAATAAATATGATGTTAATTTTTCGGCTAGGGGAGTTTTTTAAAAATTTTTTTATAATATGTCTTTCGATAATGTTCGGGATAATTATAATCTTTGTTCCAAAAGTTTCGTCGGATGGCGTTGTAGTTGGTCTTTTATTCTGTTCAGAAGTTCTTATTCCATCTTTATTCCCATTTATGGCACTCTCAAGTTTTATCGTTTATTCTGGGGTAGCACAAAAAATTGGAAGTTTTTTTAAACGTTTTACAAATTTTTTATTTTTTTTGCCCGATTCAACTTTTACGGCAATAATTTTGGGCCTCATTGGGGGCTACCCTGCAGGCGCAAAATGTGTTAAAGATTTATTTGATAAAAAAATGATAAACGAAAAACAAGCTCAAAGAGTTATTTTTTTTGCAATCGGAGCAGGTCCAGCCTTTGTTATAAACGTTGTGGGAACTATGTTTCTAAGAAACATTAAATTAGGAGCCATACTTTTGGCAGGTCAGATTTTATCGATTATTTTTATTGGGATTGCCCTTGGAATTTTTGCGAGATTTTCCGGTGAAAATTTAGAAAATTCTTATGAATTTTTATCTGATAACCCCCCTGATATTCCACAATCGATAATCAAATCTTGCGAAAGTACCGGAATGGTTATGATTAACATGTGTGCGTTAGTCGTTTTTTTTAGTGTTTTGATCTCCATTTTAGAAGGTTCAAAAATTCTGAATATTTTAACCAAATTTTTTGATGAAAATATTTTTTTAGCAAATTTGATTCCTAAAAAATTCAGTTTTTCATTCTTGCTTGCTTTATTAGAAGTGACACAGGGATGTGCAAGAGCCGCACATCTGGGAGCCTCACCGGAACTTTTTGCATTTCTGATGGGTTGGGGAGGTATCTGTGTTCATTTCCAGGTTAAATCAATTTTACGTGGTATAAAATTTTCGTATTTGAAGTTCATGTTTTTCAGGTTGATTCAAGCGTTAGGCGCTGCGTCTATAACACACTTTCTAATTTTACAGTTTAAGGTTGCGACTTCGGTATTTAAAATGTCAAGTTTGGCTTTTGCCCCTAGATGTTCTTCAAATGCTTTCGGAAGTACGGCTTTAATTTTCCTTTGCGTGTACTTTCTGATTAATTTTCACGAAACCATTTCATTTGAATCAAGAATTATATCGTGAATATCTCGTTAAAGTAACTGAAAGTTGCAAATTTTGGTTAAAGTCGAATAAACTGCTTGTTGTTTTTCTATTTTGAAGTGCTTCCTTCAGCGTATTCAAACTGTTTTTCTATGTATTCTTGGTTCTAAACTGGCAAAAAACCTCGTACGCCTTAGTGGTAGCCATACGTTGTATTAATCCAGAATATGTTGAGAAAGTGTATACCGCTCATTTTGTTTTGCTCGAGATGTATTTTCTTTAGGTTTTAAACTGGCAAAAAACCTCGTACGCCTTAGTGATAGCTACACGTCGTATTAATCCAGAATATGTTGAGAAGTGTATACCGCTCATTTTGTTTTGCTCGAGATGCTACTGCTCTTTTTATTTTTCATCCTCTCTACTCAACCAAACATATTTTCGAATGACTCCAAAAAATGACTGAAATCAGACCAAACTAAAAACCAAAACCCATGAACCGTTCAACAATGAAAACTGTAGCTGTCGATGCAAGAGAAATCACTAAAAGACCTTGGCCGACTAACCCTAAAACAACTGCAACAACAACCCCAAACAAAGCTGAAATAGGTGAAGAAGTGGACCTGATAACTTCAGGAACTACCATCGAAGTCAGCACAGCATACATTATGTAATGTAAAAAAGAACTCAAAAACTTATTTTTTATCTCTTTTTTAAACACAGCCAAAGGTATAGCTTTAATCGAATAACCAACCAAAGCCATAGCTAATATGGCCCAAATCAAAAATTGAAAATTCATAAATTTACTCTCCATTCTCAGATTTTTCTAAAGGATACATACAAGCGCCGATGACAGCCGTAACAACTGCACAAATCATCATGGTATAACCAGGAGTAAGTGTAGCTTTTATTTGCGGAATAGCTTCACAAATTAAATTCAAAGCGACTGCACAAAGCACTACCACAGTTACGGGACGCGAACCTCTCATGGGCGGGACAACCAAAGCTAAAAACATCGCGTAAAGCGTTATTCCAAAAGCGGAACTCACAGAGGCAGGCATCAACTCTGTCGCCAAAAATCCAACCACAATGGCAATCATGTAAGATGCGAAGGGCGGAATGGCAATTCCAAAAAGATAAGAAGCCTTAATTTTGCCAGGCTGACGCATCGCCACCGCATAAATCTCATCGGTATTGAAAAAGCCAAATACTAAACGCTCTAAAGTACTCATGTTTGGATCAAGTCTCTGAACCATCGAAAGTGAAAGCAATAAGTACCGAGAGTTAACTATAAAAAACGTTACAACATAAGCTATTATAGCAACTTCCCCACTGGCAAACAAATTAAGGACAGCAGCCTGCGCTGAACCCGAAATCAACAATCCAGACATCAAACTCCAAATCCAAAGAGCCAACCCACACTTCTGAGCACTTATTCCAAGCGCTATCCCAAGCGGCAAATACCCAAGCCCGATAGGTACCCCATCCATTATACCTTTCTTAAATAGAGCCAAACCCTTAGAATTACCCACCCAAAAACCTCCAGAGGTTAATTTAAAAACCAACAAGGGAATCTTGATATAATTTTATTGAAAAGTCAATTAATTATTCATTAAAAATTTATAAACAAAAAATAAACAAATTTACCTGTTACGCTTTGAAACTTTTTGAATAATATCCATTACAAAATTAAGCACAAATATCACCAAAATAAGGACGGAAGAAGCGGCAAATGCAAGCCCAAAAGCATCTTTTGAATTTGCTTGTTTCGCAACTTGATAAAGATGCAAGGTTAATGTTCGTCCGCTTTCGAATACGTGACCAAAAATTGAACGAGGCATAGAATAAGCCATTCCTGCCGTGTAAATTAGAGCGGCGGATTCTCCGATTACTCTAGCGGCACAAAGTACTATCCCTGTAAAAATTCCAGATAAGGCATTGGGTAAAATTAACTTTAAAATTATTTTAAGTTTACTAGCACCAAGCGAGGATGCAGCTTCGAAATAAGTTTTAGGAACAGTGCGCAAAGCTTCTTCAGAAGTTCTTATAACAGTCGGGAGTAGGCACAAAACCATAGTTAAACATCCTGAAAGAATTGACGTGCCAAGTTTTAGTCCGGAGCAAAAAACATAATATCCAAAGAGCCCGAAAATTATTGAAGGAATTCCGGAAAGAATTTCTGAGGCAATCTTAACCATTTTAGTAACCCAAACTCTGCGGGCATAAAAAACCAGATAGATGGTCGAACCTACGCCTATGGGAGTAACAATTAAAAGAGTTATAATAACCACGTATAGAGTGTTTATTATCATTGGTAAAATTCCACTTTCTTTTGGATGAAGTTCCGAATAAGAATTTTTTATAAAATTAAAACTCAACCATGGAAGGCCGTTGAACAAAATGTAATAGATAATCAAAACTATTAAAGAAAATGTTAAAGCGGTTGAAATCCACATAATAAATTTCAATAAAATTTCGATTTTATTTCTCTTTTTTGAAACTGATAAAAACAAAGGCGTTCTTTCATGTTCAGCCATCATTGCTTCCCTCAACATCCACGGCGGGAATAAAATTTTCCTGATTTATGATCGTTCTACCATCTTCTGAATTGACAAATTCGAACCATTTCTTAAACAAAACATTTTCAAAATCTTTTAAAAAAATTTGCAAAAACGGCCGAACGACCGGATAACCTCCCGAGATAATATTTTCCCGGTTGCAGGCCGCATCATCAACTTTAACCGATTTAGTTTTGCCCGAAACTGAAGCGAGAGAAACATAACCAATAGCTCCTTCGTCGCTTCCTACTCTTGCAATTATATCGCCAGATTCCGGGTATTCAACATTATAACTAACTTCGGAACCCAACGAAAAAGCAGATTGAAAACCTTTCCGTGTACCAGAAGATTCCTCTCTGCCGACAACCGTCACCGGGGCATCGAAATTTAAAAGTTCAGACCAATTCTTGACGTGGCCGTTGAATAAAGATTTAATTTGCGAAGAACTAAGATTTTCAACGGGGTTTTTCACATTAACTACTAGGGCAATTCCATCAAACGCAATTATACGCTTTTCAAATCTTTCCGGATTTTCATCAGGATTAAGATTGCGCGAAATATTACCCAAATCGATAGTGTGATTCAAAACCTCATTAACAGCGGCCCCGGAACCTGTTTCAGAATGCTCAACCTTTAAGCCAAGATTTTTTTCCATAAAATCCTCAGACAAAACGCTAACAAGCTTGGACATAGAAGTTGAACCACCTAGCTTAAGTTTCATAGGGATAGGCTCCACGACGTCATCTACAGGCTCTATAATGCTGCATCCATAGCAAAATAAAGAGAAAAAAATTGCAAAAATGAAAACCAAAATTTTTTTAGTGTTTAACTCAAATCTCCACATGGCGGAATTATAAATTTCTGCAGCTTAAGAGTCAATTACTAAAAACAACACAAGACGGACTGAAATAAACTTGTAAAAAAACAACGATTTAATCTAGACTAGTGCGGCTGTTACGTCCTTCATGGTAAAGATACTGCTGAGCGACTCCAGCAAAAGGTCCAAAAAAATCACAAGCTTTATTAGGAAAATATTTATTCAAAATACGCTTAATCCAAACATCTATAGGAAAAGCGTCAAGGCGATGCAGACCGTAAAGCATCACACAATTAGCTACTTTAGGGCCTACTCCGTTTACAATTTGCAATTGGCGACAGGCTTCACTAACCGAAAGCTGCGAAAGGGTATTGAATTCAATTTCGGCTCCGGCAACTTTTCTGGAGGCATCAATTATATATTTGGCTCTAAACCCAGCACGTAAGCATCTAAGTTCTTCCAATCCGGCATTTGCAAGTCTTTCTGGGCCAGGAAAAGAATATCCTCTGGAAATTTTTGTTCCAAATGCCTCGCAAAGACGAGAAATTATGCTTTTAATCCTTGGAATATTATTGTTTTGTGAAATTATAAACGAACAAAGAACTTCCCACGGATCCTGCTTCAAAATATGAATTCCACCATGAATTTTTGCCAGCCTAGCTAGAAAAGGATGAACCTCTGAAATATTCTTGATTATTTTTGAATAATCGGTATTAAAATCAAAGTAGTCTCGCCAAATTTGCACGTCGGAATAATTTTCACAAACGGCCCAAACGTGATCTCCATCAAGTTGAATACTAACTTCTCTATTAAAAGCTACACCATTCCAATTTGTGCCATCAAAATCCCACCTAAAGCACTGTCCGCAATTGAGGGTTCTTTCAAGATCGAACTTAACGGCTGTACCTTTATCTAGCCTAAAACGCATTTTAACATCTCTTCCTGAACCCTTAAATTAAAAATAATTAAAACCAGCAATCTCTTCTCTTGAAATCTGCACGTCACTTTTTATGATTCCTTGTAATATTTTAACAACCCGGAGCGGAAATTTCGAAACGACACTCATATCATGAGTAACCATTATAACCGTAGTCCCACGTTTATTAATTTCTGCAAGAAGCTCAACAATTTCATAAGACATAGAAGGATCGATATTACCGGTAGGTTCATCGGCAATTATGATACCAGGGTTGTTAACCAAAGCTCTAGCTAATCCAACGCGCTGCTTTTCGCCTCCCGAAAGTTCACAAGGAAAACGGTCGGCCTTGTCTTCGAGTGCTACAAGACCCAAAACGTAATTCACATTCCGGGCAAAACTATGTGGACTCCTCCCAAAAATTCTCATGGCAAAAGCTACGTTTTCAAAGACAGTCATTTTTTCGATTAATCGAAAATCCTGAAATACTATTCCGATAGTGCGCCGAAAATAAGGTACATCGCGACGCTTCATCTTAGCGAGACTAACGCCATTGACCAAAATGTCTCCGGAAGTTATATCTTCCTCCTTCAATATCATTTTTAAGAGGGTACTCTTTCCGGAACCTGACGCACCGGTAATAAAGACAAAATCACCGTCTTCTATTTTTAAGTTCAACCCACATAATATCTCGTTTTCCGAGTCTCTGTAGCGTTTTCTTAAATTTTTTATTTCAATCACAAAATCCACCGACTAAAAATAAAATTTTGTTCCCAAACGTTTCTTTAAGCACATTAACACCTAAGAAGTTTTACAATTTTTATAAATATAAATCAATAAACGATTTTTTGAAAAATATTTCGGCATGTAAAAAAACGATAAATTTAAGATTGCTAGAAACGTTATTGATTTTTTTTAGTTTACATATAACTTATGAATTTGATTTTCAAAAATCAAAACTCATCATCACACAGGAGTGGCAATGTTTAGCCAGAAATTATGTTAGCAGTTGTTTGAAAATTTATTCAAAAATTAAAAAACAAAACCGCCCGAAAATTCGGGCGGCAAACTTAAAAACGGTTCACCTTTCACTCCGACGTAATCTCTATTACATTGTTATTGAGTTTGGGGTCGGGTTTCGGGTAGCTAACCGTGAGGATTCCATTCTTTAAACTAGCCCTAACGTCAGATCGGTTTATTCCTTCGCCTACATGATAACTCCTTGAAACATTCTGCGAGCAACATTCAGAACGAATCAAAGTGCCATCTTGATTTTTCTTTTCACACTTACCCTTTTTCTGAGCAGAAATTGTTAAAACACCCTTACCTAATTCCACTTTAATGTCCTCTAAGTCAAATCCGGGCAGCTCAACTTTCATCTCATAACCGGATTCGGTCTCTCGGATATCAGTGTTCATTCTGTGTAAAGAACTGATTCCGGAAAAAGGGAAGTGAAACAATGGATGATTAAAAGGTGATTCTAAGAAGTCGCCACCTCCATCACCTGCTCCATCAAAATTACGCAGCCAGTGCATAAGCATTCTCCTCCTAAAAATAAATTCGGGGCAAAATTAATTTCGACTCCGAACCCCTTTTATTATTATATACTAAAAAATAGCACTGTCAATACTAGAGTGCTAAAACGAAAAATAATAACTATGGAATTAATCAAATGCTTATTAATATTTACGTGTTAATGTTTGATTCAAACGGGCACGACAACATCTAGGGAACGATGCTTTCAAGAAGAACTTCATGTTTCAAAAAATCTTCGAAAGTAAAATTTCTGTCTTGATAAAACCATTTAGTATTTGGTTCACGTTTAAACCAAGTAATTTGTCTTTTGGCGTACCGTCGAGTCTTCATCTTTAATTCAGCGACAGCTTGACTCAAAGAAATTTTTCCTTCTAAAAAAGGGATAAGCTCCTTATAACCAATAGCCATTCGCGCGGTCTTTGAAACATTAAAATTATCTTTTACAAACTTAATTTCATTTATCAAACCGCTTTCGAGCATTTTTTCTACTCTTTCGTCAATCTTTTTATAAAGCTTTTTACGGTCAATATAATTAACTCCAATTCGAATTGCGTCGTAAATTGATTCAGAGGAAAGAGTCTTCGCAGCTTGAGAAGTTATAGAGATCCCAAAACTTTCATAAAAATCAAGTGCACGTTGCAATCTTTTAATATCGTTTTTACAAATGGAAGCAGCACTACTGGGGTCAATTTTTTGGAGATTATCAAAGAGAACATCTGAAGAGCAATTTGAACGTTGCGCAGGAGCTGTAACAAACTGATAATTTCTAATAAGCGCATCAATATAGAACCCTGTACCGCCAACAATTATCGGGATTTTTTTTTGCAAATTCAAATTTTCTATTATTAGCTTAGCTTTTTGGCAAAAATGCATAACACTATAATCTTCCGTAACCGGAAGACAATTTATTAAATGATGCTTTACCTGGGATAATTCTTGGTTAGTTGGCTTTGCGGTACAGATGTTGAATTCTTTATAGATTTGGATAGAATCCGCAGAAATAATTTCGCTTTTTAAAATTTTAGCCAAGTTAATTGCCAAAGCTGACTTACCTGTGGCAGTCGGACCAAAAATTGCAATTACTTTAATTTTTTTCAAAATTACCTACCTTAAAAAGTAACGGTCAAGTTCAGATTTTTTAATAAAAACATAAATTGGTCTACCGTGAGGGCAACTTAAAAAATCAGGATTTTTATTCAAATCTTTAATTAGAGATAAAATCTCTTCGTTGGAGCTACATTTACCAGCCTTAATTGCTGATTTACATGCGATACTGCTATACAATCTGTTAAGATTTGTAATATCAGGTTTCCCAAATTTAGATATATGGTTCAAAATTTCAGAAATTGAGTTTACGATATCCGCAACCTCGATGTAAGGAGGAACTGACCTTATAATAACCTTACAAAATCCAAAATCTTCAATTTCATAACCAATTTTAGAAAAAATACTTACATTTTTAATTATCGAACTATATTCGTCCGCATCGAATGTAGTCACCAACGGGGAAACAAGCTCCTGAGAGCAAGCCTCAGGCGCGCGAGACTTTATCTTTTCGTATATAATTCGCTCGTGAGCGGCATGTTTATCAATTAAAAGCATTTCGCTATCGATTTGTGCTATTATATAACATTTAAAAATTTCACCTAAAATTAGGACATTTTTTTGAAAATCGTAAACTTTCAGAAATTCATCATTAGTCATATCACAAAATTCTTTATTACCTTTTTGGATTTCTCTCAAATTTTGCGAAAAACTACTTGAATTTTTTGAAGCGCCAACTTCTGACTTGTTTTGAAAATCAGCAACGTTCAGGGCTTCGTTTTGCTGCTTGTCCACATCGTAAATTTCTGTATTATATTTGCGAATTCCTCCTATTTTTTGCAAACGAACATTTAATTTTTTAAAATCAATTCCTTCATTGACTCTAGCTACATCCCCTAAGGAATTTGATAAACGATTTTCAAAATTCCTATCATTAAAATAAAAAAATCTTTTGTTATGGGTCAGCATTGCATTTTTTACCGAATCAAATACAGATGCAAAAACCATTTTTTCGTTCGCGAATCTTACCTCAATTTTTGACGGATGCACATTAACATCTACAGAATCCGGTACAACGCTGAGCCATAAAATACACGCGACAAACTTACCCGATTGAATTTCCCCTTTGAACGCTTCTTCAAGTGCGGATGAGGCGATCGGAATTTTTACATGCCTTCCATTAAGAAAAAAGATCTGATGCGAACGGTTACTTCTTATATTACGTGGATCACACACAAAGCCTTTAATATAAATATTATTAATATTATGCTCTACATAAATTAACTTTTTAAGAAAATCCTTACCGAACACACAAAAAATTACAGATTCCAAATTACAATCGCCCAAAGTTGAAAAAACTTCTTTGCCATCACGAACCAACTTGAAGGCAATTTCAGGGTGAGAAAGAGCAAGTTTTTCGGCTACCGACGATGCAAGATTACCTTCAGCTACATCTTTTTTCAAAAACTTCATTCGCGCAGGAGTGTTATAAAAGATGTCACGAACCAAAACACATGTACCCTTATTTGCGGCAAAGTCGCCAAAGAATAATTCTTCTCCACCAAAAACTTTATATTTAGTTCCTAAAAATTCACTGCCCGCAAGAGTAATCAATTCAAAATTGGAAACAGCACAAATAGAAGCAAGCGCTTCACCACGAAACCCAAGTGTAGAAATTGCCTCAAGCTCACTTGCATTTTTGAGCTTACTAGTAGCGTGATTAATAAGAGCAGATCTAACATCTTCACGAAGAATCCCACAACCGTCATCACTGACAGAAATCAATCGCTTCCCGTTACCGCGCAATTCTATAGTTATCCGCTTTGCGCCGGCATCAATTGAGTTTTCTACAAGCTCTTTGAGAACCGAAGCAGGTCGTTCAACAACTTCCCCTGCGGCAATTAAATTCATGGTTTGTTTATCTAAAACTTTTATTAAACCCATTTTATTTTGGTTCTATAATTTTCAATAATTTTTTAAAATATTGAGGTAAATCACTAAGAAAAACCAAATATTTCTTAGTTGTAGGATGAAAAAATCCGATTTTTTTTGCATGCAAACACTGTCCTTTAAGAAATTTAAAATTATTGCTATTTCCGTATAAAATATCGCCGACTATCGGATGGCCAATATAGGCCATATGCACACGAATTTGATGGGTTCTTCCTGTCTCTAATTTTAACCTTACGTGAGTAAACTTATCAAAATTATGCAGAACTTCATAATGAGTAACTGCCATTTTAGAATTTTTTTCAGTAACCGCCATCTTTTTTCTATGCAAAGGGTGTCTACCTATCCTGGCATTAATGTTACCCGAGACATCTTTTATGGATCCATCGACCACAGCCTCATATTCACGTTCGAGAGAATGATTTCTAATTTGCTCAGAAAGACAAATATGAGATTTATCATTTTTAGCTATTATCAACAAACCACTTGTATCCTTATCTAACCTGTGCACGATGCCTGGTCTAATTTCGCCATTGATACCGGAAAGATTATCTTTTCGATGGAATAAAAGCGCATGAACCAAAGTTCCAGTAAAATTACCAGGTGCAGGATGTACAACTAACCCTTTGGGTTTATTAATAACCATTAAATCTTTATCTTCATAAACAACATCAATTGGTATCTCCTGAGGAATCAAATCAACTTTCGAAAGTTTTTCTGGCAAAACAATTATAAAATCATCTAAACAAACTGAATAATTTTTCTTAAATATTGTTCCATTGACCGTCACGTCACCTTTTTTTATCATGTTAGAAACACGTGAACGACTGACATTTAAGCTTTCAGAAAGAAAAACATCAAGCCGTTTGCCGACGGAAAAAGAAGGAACCCTAAAAAAATCTTGCATTTCCAAAGTCGTACTGACATCACATCCATAATTTATGTTTCATGCTCAGCCGTTTACCTATGATTCCTAAATTTGAGCCGACACCATATCCATAACTTGCATTTCACGTTCTCTCATTCGAGCTTGTTCGATACTGCTCAATTCATGATCATAACCTAACAAATGCAAAGCTCCGTGAACAACAAGAGAAACTACTTCCATCTGAAGACTACGGCCATAAAGACTAGCCTGTTCAGCTGCTTTTTCAATAGAAACAACAATGTCTCCTAAAATTTTAGCACCAGTTTCCTTATTAACATCATAATTATCATTTTCCCCCATAGGGAATGCAATCACATCAGTAGTAGTGTCACGACCAAAATACTGTCTATATAGACCAGTCATGTATCCATTATCCACAATAGTCACGCTCAGTTCAGCAGAACCTTTAAAATTTTCCATCCTCAAAACTGCATTACAAGCACGCCTAACAGCAAGCCTGAAGCCTGTGGGTATTTTAAATACATTTTGTCTGTTAACTATTACAATTTTGTACATATCTGCCATAAAACAACAATGACCCTCCTGAAAATAGGAACTTCAAAATGCTATCTTTTCGAAAACTGCGGACGCTTTCTTGCTGCCTTAAGACCATATTTTTTCCGCTCTTTCATGCGGGGGTCACGAATGAGGAAACCGGCTTTTTTAAGTTGTAATCTCAACGATTCTGAATCGAATTCAAGAAGCGCCCTTGCAACGCCATGACGAATCGCACCGGCTTGGCCCGAAAAACCGCCTCCCCTCACATCGCAAACCACATCGAATTTTTCGTTAACACCAACAAGTTCAAGTGGCTGTCTCACAACGTAACGGAGAACTCCAAGACCAAAATAATCATCTATATGGCTGCCATTAATTAAAATTTTTCCAGTACCTTCACTATAGAGCCTTACTCTCGCAACAGAACTCTTCCTTCGTCCTGTACCATAAAAATACGGACGTTTTTGATAGTTAAGATTGTGATACTTACCCAATTCAGCCGCCATTTAATTCGCCGTCCTCATTTTTTTAATATAAGACCACTTTTCAAGTTTTTGAGCTTCGAATCCAACAGGCTCACCTTTAATAACTCTCAAGCGAGTAAACTGCTTCCGACCCAACGTCGTAGAAGGAAGCATCCCCTTGACAGCAAAATTCAGCGCCCTCTCGGGGGAAGACTCCATAAGCTTAGAATAGCTAATTGTTCGCACATGCCCAATATAACCAGTATGATATTTTCGAACTTTTCGCTCACGTTTCTTCCCGGTTAATAAAACTTTTTCACAATTTTTTATGACCACAAAATCACCGCAATCAACGTGCGGCGCAAAAATCGGACGTACCTTCCCGCGTAAAATTAAAACCACCTGAGCACACAAACGACCCAGCGGCACGCCGGCGGCGTCCAGGACATACCATACTCGACTAATCGATTCCTTTTTCGGCATATAAGTTGACATAAACTCCCCCCATAGTTAGGACACCTCTCATCTGCCATTTTACTACTCACCCAGTAACATGTCAAGCTTCCGTTAAAATCGCAGTAACGCCAAAACTTTTTTAACCTTTTTCTTGCTTCTGCATTTTGATGCATACCATCATATTTTGCACTATTTTTCGCAGTTTTATGTTCACTCAAAAAATAAATAAAAAGCACAAACCATACTAATGTTTGTACTTTTTATCAAAACCATCACAAAACAAGCCAATAAACTGCTTTTTCATGAAATTAGATTATGGCTCTAAATCTCAAACCATTAAGCCAGCTGCTGGAACAATAGCAGAAACCGCAAGAGTTACAACTGAAACTAAAACTGCACCAAAGGGCAAAAACAAACTGCCAAACATACTACCTGTAAAGGCCGCAACCTCAAAAGCATGACACCCAATAGTAGCAGCGGCCGCCACAGAAGAAACTGCAGAAACACCTGCCAGTACCGGCTGAACCTCCAACGCGTTAACAACTGGAAAGAATGCCGTTAAAGACGCCAAAACTGCAGCAACTAACGAACTCTTAACTAAAGAAACCTTCATCAAGAAACACCCCTTAAAAAAATTCAAGTTTCAAGATCAATCGTATTACGATTAAGATCTTGATACCAATACAATATTGTATAAAAGATCTTATAATTTGTCAATAATTTATTTTCTAAAGAGCCATTATATATTCATAGCCTTCTCTAGATGATCTTTTGGTCTTGTATGCAAAACCTACGCACTACACACACAAAACCAGTTACAGCGAAGTTTATTCACTCGTGCCCAAAAAATTGTTTACTCAACAGGCGGACTTACTGGAAGTTCTGGCTCTTCCTCAAGAAGCAGCTTAGGAGGCGGGGTATAATTTTTTGAAAATCTTATCAATCTACGTGGTTCATCTGTTGTACCTTTAAATGTGTAAGTTGTGGGCATATCAGGTAAAACCGGCTCTGTGTATCTTAAAATTTCTTTTGGATCTATCGTGATATACATTTTCTTGCCACGTAAAACTTCAATATTTTGTAACCTGCGTATATAGTCTATAATTACCTGACGAATTGCAGGGATAATGCAAGAATCAATGGTTCGTGCACCCCTGTTTCTTGTTTTGGCCCAATGCGCTAAGATTCTAATCGAAGAAGGAGGCATCACCACGTTAAGCCCCGCAACATCTTCGCGCTTAAAATAATTTCTAATGTCAGATTCAAAGTGAGATTTTAAAATTTCAGCGTAATGTCGGGTTTTCAAATTATAGAATCTGATAGGAGTAAGTCTGTTCCAGAACGAAGGATCTCTCTGAACTTCGCCCGTAAGCGAAAACGTCGTATCTTCTTCAGCTTCTGCATCGGTTTGACCTTTAAGAACCCACGATGGAATATTTTCGTTAGAAGTTAATATTATAATCCATTTTCTAAAATCTGTGGATTCGCCGTAAGGATCTCTGAGTTCTCCCGTATCTACTATTTCTCTCAGAACCTCCGTCAATTCCTTGTTTGCACTTTTAAGCTTATCAACTTCTTCTAAAACCAAAATTCCACCTTGTGGATGACTCTTTATGTAGTTCATTAAATTTGGGGAACCTGAAGATTCTGAACGGCGATAACTTGCCGTTCCAAGACCGAAGTATTCCTGAACCATCTGTTTTGGATTATCGCTGCTGATCCCCCCAGGGTTTTGAATGAAACATACGTCAGAAAATAAATGTTCCCCCAGCTTTTTAGCAAATTCCGATTTACCAGTTCCGGATTCTCCTGCAAATAACCATATTTCCGGGCGTTGCCTGATTCCAAGTTTTTTTTCTGCATCTCTGGCAAATGCCCAATTGACAACCTTAGGCCTAATTTGAGCCTTGGCCTCCTCTTGGTTTACTATCGGGTCAAAAGCATGAGGGATCTTGCTAAGAAATTCAGGTATATCAACTTCATCCGCGGACATAGATTCTACTCTTGCCAATGCATTTCCCACCATGCGTCTAACAGAAGCAGATGTATATTCTAACGAAGAAAGAGATTGAAACTTTTTGAAAAAACCTAATGTGCTGTCGATCGCCGCCCAAGTAGATGCGCCAACGGCGGATATTAACGCTACGCCGGGAAACTTCTGTTTAACCTTTTCAGAGATTGAGGGTGCCGATTCGACAGATGATTTGGACAATGCGTCGTGTTCTATCCTTAAACGATCAAGGAATTTACCAGCCTCCTCTCTAGGCATTGTTACATCTTTTGTTCCTTCTTTTACATTTGGTATTGCAACATCTGTTATCGCAGGATCAGTTAATTGTTTACGAATTGTGTATATAGTTTTTTGCATCTCTTGTTTTTCTATATCTTCATTTTCTTTTTTCTTCTCTACCTCATCTGCCCCTGTAAAATAATTGATACCCTTATGAATACCCACCGCGCTAAGTAAAATCAACGCGGCGTACGCAACTATTTTGGCTCCAGCTGTGACAACAGATCCATGGCTTTGCCAGAATGTCGGTTCTGAAGATGTTACGGCGTTGCCTTCATCGGTTACTTTTTCACTCTCTTGGAACTCATCTTCAAACTCCTCAAGATAATCTTCATCATCTTGAGGATTCATATCTTGATTTATTAAATCTTCATCATTTATATCCGGAACTAGTTCATCTATATTCGGATTTTCCTCCGAATCGTGAAAATTTGTTACTTCATTTGGTGCCGCTTCATCCGTGCCTGGCTCCCCGGTACCTGGAGCTCTTTCGGGCGTATTTGGTTCTTCACCATCTAGCGCATCCAGCTCGTTATGTATGGCTGTTTCAGCCATACTCGGTTCCTCGTTTGCCAGTGTGCTTGGTTTTTCACCATCTGGCGCCGCTTCATCCGTGCCCAAATCTTCGGCATAAGGAGCCGATTCAACATCGGGTACCGCTTCATCCGGAGTCGTCACATCATCAAGAGGAGGTTCGTCTTCTGGATCCAAATCGTCAAAACGGGGAGGAAAATCAGGATCCATCTTGCTGCCGGGAGTGCCCTTGCCAGGTATCCGAGGAATTTCTTCAAAATCTTCGTCTATGTCTTCACGAAAATCAATATGCGTGTATGGCGTTCCTGACCAATGAGCCTTACTTCTAGACATTCCTCCAATGAAGGGTGCAAAAGCTGCTAAAGTTGATAATGCTCCCGACCCTATTCTTTGGCCTAGCCCTTTCGCGCCAACGACATTGTCAATCTCATTCTCACTCATAGTTTCAAGATGTTTTTTCCGCTTAACACTCAATTCTTTTTGGGCGCCCTTGCGTGCAGAAGCCTCCAGACCATAAATTATAACCAAATTACAAAAAAGTTCATAAAACTCATCTTCAGTATAACCCTCTGGCTGAACTTCTCTGAAAAATTTGTAAACGTCGTCTGGAGTTAGCTTATTAGCCATTTTTTTCAACAAATTTTCGCTGTTCAAAATTTTTATCAAAATTTGTAAAACAACCGATAAATCTTTAGCCATAATTTTTCACCCCTTCTGCACCGATTAACCGATTAAATAACATCACTAATTCATACTGAAAAAATCATATATTTTAAAAAAATATATGTCAAATAAAGTACAAATTGTACAAAAAAATCATAGTAACTTAAAATTTTAAAAAATGTTACTTAATTTTTTGACAAGCTTATTAAAAGATTGTACAATAATACAGTTGATGTTTGATCGACTATTTTAAATGCTAAAAAGTGCAGGTGAGGTTTGATGGCAGAGATTTCGAAATCGAAAGATGAAAATTTTGGAACTGCTTTTGCCGAGGATACCGGACCTGACGTTGTAAGCAAAAAAGATTTCAAAGGAGACAGGTTGTCTGTGATAAATGAATCGTGTACGACAGTTAAGCAAAATGAGTTTGTTTCTTCGGGGGCGGGAAAAGCCTCAAGCGAGGGTGCAAGAGAGAAAACAAATTCCCGTTATGGAGGATCCCGTTCAAGCGGTGAAGTAAATCAGCCAGCTTCGGGTATAGAAAGTTTGATAAGATCTTTTTTAGTCCGTAACAGTGGAATAGTTAAGGAAGTGCGTAATAGGTCGGCTTATATCAAACCCTGTGTCAAACGTAAGCAAAAGAGAATTGACGCTGAACGAAGAAAGAACAAACGAAGTGGGCGTTCCAGATCCGGTTAGGAAGGTGTTTCCATGCGTGATGGTTATACTCGCACGTTCTCGGTGGAAGAGGAAGGGCGGGGGATGGTTGTTTCAAGAACACTTTACGAAATTTATGAATTACTACACGAAAAAGGTTACGATCCGGTAAGCCAGATTGTCGGATACCTCGTTACTGAGGACCCAACCTATATCACTGCTTATGGCGGCGCTCGTGCGCTTGTGTGCAAGCTTGATCGTTATGAGGTACTTAAATTTTTAGTTTCTTTTTATTTAAAGAAAAACCATAAGGAAATATTAAAATAATATTAATGGTGTTCGCTGATTCGTGGCGTATTACATCAAACCCAAAAAAACGTAAGCATTAAAATTTAATATCAAACTCAATCAATTTTCATTAGCTGCCTCAATGTATCCGCGATACAGCTAAATATTTAAATTAGATTTGTAATTTTTAATACTTCCTTTTACTAAATTTATTAATTCTTCCGGAGAGACACCTTCTGCAGAGCCGGAAGCATTTATATTATTACCTCCACATTTGCCCTTCGCGCCGGAAAGTGAAGATTTAAGAATTTTACTCGCATCAAAGCCTAAACATGGAGCGCAAGTTAAAGAAACGGTGCCGTTTTTGTTTCGAATATATACTAGTACAACTCCCTTAATCTTTTCAGCAAATTTTAAAAGCTCACAGTTTGCAATAATGTGCTCGGTAATTGCAAAAGTGACGGGAGGATTTGAAGAAACAAATTTGAAATCGCCTTCATTCAATTTTTTTGAGTACTTCTTAGAGTTAATTGTCGCTTTTAATCTTTCTGAAAGTATTTCCAAGAAACAACACGAGGAAGTACCAAGCATTCTAGAAGCTAAATCAACTTTAACTACGCTTTCTTGCGCAAGTTTAAGCGCTTCTTTACCGGTTAATGCGGTTATACGTTTAATTCCTTTCCCTATGCTTTCAATGCTGGTGATTAAAAAAATCGAAATTTCACCCGTGTAATCGACATGCATGCCTCCGCACAATTCTCTGCACTGTTCCCAAAAACATACAACTCGAACTACATCATCATATTTATCACTAAAAAGCGCAGTTGCACCACTCCTTATCGCCTCGATCTGATCCATAATTTTAGTTTCTCTCTTTATGTTTTCCATTATTTTATCGTTAACAAGTTCCTCGATAGCTTGGCAATCCCGGCGTTCAAGAACTTTTTCAAGATTGAAATCAAAACGTAGCTTATCTGGAGTAACTTTAGAACCTTGCTGATTTACTCTGGTTCCGAATACTTGCTTAAGAATACTGTGGAGTAAATGGACTGCTGAATGAGCTCTGCAAAGAGCTTTTCTTCTTTCTTTGTCAATTTTGACCTTAACCGCGTCTCCGCATTTAATTTCTCCGGATAAAACCTCACAGTGATGAAAAAAAACACCATTCCTCTTGAATACGCTGTTAATTTTTGCTTCAAATTCTCCGGATTCTAAAATTCCGGAATCTGATTCTTGTCCCCCTGATTTTGCGTACGCACACGTAGATTCAAGAACGAAATAAACTTTTGACCCCGCACGGCACTCATCAATAATATCGCCGCTTTCAGAAATAATTTTAACTATCTTTGAAAAATCTGACATATGTTCATAACCTGTAAATTCTGTTGCGTTTATATCGTTTATTTCGTCAGATATTTCTTCAATTTTTTCTTTTTCCTCACCGATTACTGATTTGGAAATATCCCTATGATGTTCTAAATATTTTTTAAATTCATCTTCATCTAATTCTAAAAAGTTTTCATGAGCAAAATCTTTTATAATTTCAAACGGTAAACCAAACGTAGAAACCAAAGCAAATGCGGTCTCTCCACTGATACGTTTTTTTTGTTTTGTTTCTTCAAGCTTTACAAGCCCATTTTCAAGCAATTCATCAAACCTAAGTCTTTCTTTTTCGAACTCTTCAATAACAAAATCTTTACATGTTTTAAAATCCTCATATATATCACTGAAATTTTCAAGGATAAAACTAACTATGGGGCCTAAACTTGGAACCTCTGACAAACCGCAAAGACGGGCCGTTTTGTTTGCAACTACGACACATTTTCTTATCATCTTACGAGGCACATAACCTCTGCCTACATTGGAAGGCGCAATCTTGGCAGCAAGAATAATCGCGCAGGTGCGCAAGTGGTCGGTTAATATTCTTATGTTTGTTTCAAAAATTTTCTCATTCCCTGCAGATGGCCTTGAAAACAAGTTTTTTATAAATTTTTTAATAGGCTTAAGCAAATCGGTCTCATAAACCGATTCGAAACCATTAAACGCCATTGTTAAACGTTCCAGGCCTGCTCCAGTGTCAACGCTTTTGAAAGCCAAATTATCAAAAGTTCCGTCTGAATTTTTATTGAACATCATAAAAACTCCGGCGTTCCATATTTCTATATAACGCTTTGTGTCAAAATGTCCCCCTGGCTCATACTTAGTTCCGAAACCAGTATCATAAAAAACCTCAGTACACGGTCCGCACGGACCCGTTTCGGCAGGAGGCCCCCAAAAATTATCTTCTTTACCCAATGTGACAATATGGCTTTCATCGATTCCTGCTTCAATCCAGTGTTGCTTAGATTCCGAATCAGTAGACAGACCTAGCGAAGGGTCTCCGGAAAAAACGGATGCATATAACCTATCTTTTGGAATTTTAAGCCAATTAGTTAAAAAATCGAAAGCTAAACAAATGGCTTTTTTTTTGAAATAACCTCCAATAGACCAGCTACCAAGCATTTGAAAGCTAGTCAGATGGTGAGCGTCGCCGATATCGTCGATATCTATAGTTCGGATGCAAGTTTGAATGTTGCAAAGTTCAGGTTGAGGTGGTTTTTCTTGACCAATAAAATATCCCTTAATGGCTGCCATTCCAGAATTAATAAACAAAAGCGTTGGGTCATTTTTTGGTATTACGGAAGAGTTCTTAATTTGCAGATGTTTATTTTTTATAAAAAATTTTATAAAATTTTCTCTTATTTCATGTGAAGATAAATTTTCTTTCATATTCCACTCCACCCCATCCCGAAAAGTTTACACCGTTTTTTTGAAAATTCAAGTACATTCGGAGGTCTTCATGAAATGCCCGTTCTGTAATTCAGACAGTAAAGTTGTAGAATCGCGCAGTTCTGATGAACGTACCAGACGCCGAAGAAGATGCGTTAGCTGCGGTAAAAGATTCACTACCTACGAAATGATTGAAAACACCCCTTTAGTAGTAATAAAAAAGGACGGTTCACGCGAATTTTTCGACCGCAAGAAAATTTTTGACGGCCTCCTTAAAGCTTGTCAAAAAAGACCCGTACCTATGGAACATATTGATGAGATTGTAAGATTAATCGAGGCTAAGCTCCAAAATATGCTAGAGCGCGAAGTAGAATCAAAACTCATAGGAGAAATGGCTATGGAATCGCTCCGCCCGATTGACGAAGTCTCTTATGTCCGTTTTGCTTCGGTTTACCGTCAATTCAAAGATATAAACGGTTTTTTAGGCGAACTTAAGAATTTACTAGAAAGAGGGTAAATTTTTATTTTCTTAAATGAAGATTTTTGCGTCGCACTTTGCAATCTCATATAAACAGATATTTTTCAAATAGCAAAGAACATATTTCTGCGCTTATTGAAATAAGATTTGATAAAACGATGCGAAGGTATGTGATATTTTGGCAGAGAAGAGTTTTTTTTCTTTTCAACTTTTTGACGAAAATACTAAACAAAACGTGGGAAGACTCGACCTAAAAGTTAATAACGACTTGGTATTGCTGCATATCGGTTTACAAAGGCTGCCTAGAATTAAAACGTACGATTTGCGTTTCTTCTTCGAAGGTGGAAACACTTATTCAGATGAAATAAAACTTTATGTTACAACTAGCCCAAACGGGTCTTTGAACAATACTTTAAGGCTTAGCCCTAAAAATTTAAAAGTGCCGGCCGAAACGTTTAAAAAAGTCATGGGAGCAATATTTTTGCCAAGATCAGGCGGCGAAAACATCGTAGGATTTTGCGGCAAACCTTTCGATTACAAAGCCGATACTAATTTTCAAGAAATTCCTGCCTCTCAGGATCTGGAATACTGCAAAAACTCCAAGCTTGATGAGATTCTTAACAACGAACCCGTATACTGGCCCTTTTTGAATGAAATAAACAGCATGACTTCAGTTAAGATAAACAAAGAGATATTCGAAAATCTAAACCTAAATGTTCGTGAAAATCTTAAAAAATTTATGGCCAATACTTTAAAAATTTATGGATTTCTTTTATTGCTTAGGTTGAAAAATAATGGTCACTTTGTGTATATGATTGGGATCCCAGATAAATACAGTTGCCACCAGGTATTGGCCATGGTCAATATGGGGGCGGGAAGGTTCCGTCCAATGGATTTTTCAGCGCGCCCCAGCGATGGCGATCTCGGATTTTGGGTCACTATACTATAAACTTAATAAACAAAATCAATTGCGCCCCGCTAGGGGCGTTTTTAACCTTTTGACTCTTTTTTCTCAATTCCGATTTTATTTAATAGATACAAAAATAAAACAGATATTAACATAATTAAGTTAAAATTGTTGACATTTTTTTATTTTAGTTTTAACATTACAGTGTGGAACCTAAAATTTTGCGCAAGGGTTTCATTGAAAGTTTGTTGATAAGGAGATGATGGAAAATGGCTTTTTTTAGAGATTTACCCCCGCTTGTTGTGAAGAGAATAGGAAAAGTGTCACAAGAATTAAAAAACCATTTAAAAGCCCGGAAGATTGCTGTAGAGCGGAAAGCTAAAAGCAAAACAGCATTAAATTTAATACGAGAAGTTAAAGGTAATGGCTTTGATGCTGTGCAGTCGTTCGATGAAACTTTTAGAGATTTAGACGAATTTATCGCTGACGAAGTTACGGTGGGTCGTAATGAAGCACGAGGAATTAGAGGGGGTTGGGCAAAGCTGAGCGATACAGCAAGTTTGCAAAATACAGTAAGAACTTATGCAAGCAAAACAGATGAATTAATTTCAAAAGTAAATAAAAGAATAGATAAATTGACTGACTGTCTTGCAGGATTAGCCGTTATTAACGCCGCTGGAAACATGGATGATTTTTTTACAAAATCTGCATCAGAAGTTCCATTAGAACCAGTTGTTGCATCAGCAGAGTAGAGTCAGCCTTACGATAATAACTGTTACCATCGGTCTAGACAATTGATCCCAAAAAATACTTAAAGTAAAAAGGAGGATGAGAAATTTGGGAATTAAAGATCTTTTTAATAGAGCTAAAGAAAGTGTTAATAGAGCTAAAGAAAGTGTTACGAAGGGGTATCGCAAAGTTACAAGCGCTAAGTTCCTGCCTTTAGAAGTTGCAAGATCCGATGCACATGGTGTTATACCAGTATCTGAAGGAGTTTTGGATGCAATACCAGCGCAGCTCTCAAGAGAATCAGGTAAATACAAGAAAGAGTTAGACAGGCTGGGTCTTTACGCGTATACGTATCTTCGATCTGATCCTGAGGCACCACAAGGTGAAGAAGGAGAAAATCGAGATAAAAAAGGTGCCAGGAAGGGTGCGAGAGCCACAGAGCAAGGAAAGGCCGCTGTAGCTAAGCACCGTGGAAATGTGGAAAAGATTTTGTCTCCATTATATGTTGCTGAAATTCGGGAGTTGGATGGCTTATTAAAGCTTAGAAGTAGTTTAGGCGCACTTAAGGGTGGACTATCTGGATTCGATATAACTGCGGCGTTCCCTGCTAACTAACAATGGTTGTGTTAGGGTAGTAGTGTGCTAGAATTTCATTGCAAGAGGAACCATTTGCGGCCATGTAATTCGCACCGTATTGGCTCATACCCACGCCGTGTCCGTAGCCGCGTGTGATAACCTGGAATTTGTTTTGATTCCATGAAATATCGAAATTGCTTGAGCGTAACCCCAACGCGCTGCGAATTACAGAACCAGGGAATTCTTTGCCGGAGATATTTACACATTTAACTAACCCGGAGTCGTACCTTTGAATTTCGTTCACCCAAGTTTCGGGGTTTTCGCCCTGAGGGTGGACGTTTAATTTTTCTTCAACAAGCTTAGCAAATTCCTCTTTAGAAAACGTAACGGTAAACAAATATTTCGGAGCAAGCAGATCACCGGGGCTTTCAACGCTCTGTAAATAATTCATTTTTCCTAAGTGGCCTTCTTTTTTAACAAAAACTTCCTCGTAATTATATGTTTTACCGCATGACATTGAATGAAACATGGCACAAATTGCTCGACCTTGTGAATCTTTAATAATTTCTCCATTAATTTCCTTAACCGCTTTTTTAATTTTTTTTCGATAAGTTTTAAAATCTTTACCCCAAGATTCGCGTTTTTTTTCAAATGGAGCATACCATAAAGTTTCAGAAGTATTAATTTTAAAATCGTATTCCGAATCAGGATTTATTTTACGATTTTTTTCTTTTTCATAAGTGCAATAAGTAAGTGCGGCTATAGTTTGAGCCTTAAGTGCTTCAAATTCGAACCAAGCGGGCATTTCAGCAGTAACAATTCCATATGCAAGCTCGCGCGCCGTTAATTTCAACGTCTTTTGCTCAGAAACATCAAATACTGTAAAAGTATAATTATCTTTTTTCTCTCTTTTAAATTTTTTTATTTTTATTGAATTTGGTATATTGTTATTAAAGGGGCTTTCCGGAAATCTGATAAGAGAAACAAGAGGTGCGGCAGCCATTGAAATAAACATCATCACGAGAGCTAGAATTTTTTTATTCGATAGTAAGTTACTGATTCTTAAATTTTTGACGAACATCTGTTTCTCCTTGAAAAGTTATTTTAAGTTTAAGTGATTTCACAAATATTTGTTTAAATATATATCAAGGATATATAATGTTTTATTCCAACTTGTTCAAATATTGGCAGCATTAACCAAATGTTCATAACATTTACTCGTAAACGCGCCAACGAGTATTTTATTAAAATCCGAATTTAGTTTGTCCTCCTTGATATATCTATTCATCAGCAACATTACTTATTCAAGAAGAATATTTTACTAAAATTGTAACAAGGAAGAGGAATCATGGAAAAGAGATTGAACATACGTAATTTTTGCATAATCGCGCATATAGATCATGGAAAATCAACTCTTGCGGATCGTATTCTTGAATTGACCAATTCTGTAGAATCCCGTGAAATGTCGGCTCAGATTCTTGATAATATGGACCTGGAACGAGAACGCGGAATTACGATTAAATCGCGAGCCGTGACGCTTTCTTATAAAGCCCGGGATGGATCTGTTTATACTTTTAATCTCATAGATACTCCTGGACATGTTGATTTCAATTATGAGGTTTCTCGTTCGCTTGCGGCCTGCGAAGGCGCTGTTTTGGTTGTAGACGCCTCACAGGGTGTTGAAGCGCAGACGTTGGCAAATACTTATCTTGCTATTAATGCAAACCTAGAAATTGTTCCAGTTATTAACAAAGTTGATTTACCCAGTGCAGACCCTATTAGGATTGTTAAAGAAATTGAAGAAATTATTGGAATTCCTGCCGAGAACGCTCCGCGTATTTCTGCAAAAACCGGTCTAAATGTTGAAGAAGTGCTCGAATGCATAGTAAAAAATATTCCACCACCAAAAGGAGATCCATCTTCAGCTTTGCGCGCTTTGGTGTTTGATTCTTTTTATGATTCTTACAGAGGTGTTGTAGTTTATGTAAGAATTGTTGACGGAAGTGTTATAACAGGAGATAAAATTAAATTCATGTCCAGCGGCGCAGAATTTATTCTTACAGAATGCGGTCATCTTTTGCCTACAAAATGGCACCCCGCAACCGGGCTTTCCGCCGGAGAGGTCGGATATTTTGTTGCATCGATAAAAACTCTTTCAGACGCTAAAGTAGGAGATACAGTCACTCTTTCATCGAATTCGGCTTCAAATGCGTTGCCGGGCTACAGGGCTATAAATCCGATGGTTTTCTGCGGAGTTTACCCGGTAGATGGAGCGAAATATTCTTTACTTAAGGACGCTCTTGAAAAATTAAGCCTTAACGACGCTTCCCTTACATTTGAAGTTGAAAGTTCCGCAGCTCTTGGTTTTGGTTTTAGATGTGGCTTTCTTGGCTTATTGCACATGGAAATAATTCAAGAGCGTCTTGAGCGCGAATACGGTCTTGATTTAATGATAACGGCTCCCAGTGTTGTTTACAAAATAAAAAAGACTAACGGCGAGGTGATGATGATAGACAATCCTTCAAGATATCCGCCTGATTCTCAGATAGATCTATCTATGGAACCTATAACAGATGCTCATATATACGTTCCATCTGAGTATATAGGGAGTGTCATGGAATTCTGCCAGGAACGCAGAGGAGAGCTTATTGAAATCAAATATATTAATTCCGAAAGGGTTGATATAAATTATAAATTGCCACTAAATGAGATTATTTACGATTTTTTTGACACTTTAAAATCAAAAACCAAAGGTTATGCTTCGTTTGATTATGAAATTAAAGGCTATGAAGATTCAGATTTGGTAAAATTAGACATAATGCTTGCCGGTGATTTAGTCGATGCTCTCTCAATGATAATTCACAAAAGCAAAGCCTATCAGAAAGGACGTAAGATTGCGGAAAAACTTAAAGAAAAGATCCCGCGTCAGCAGTTTGAAGTTGCGATTCAAGCATGTATAGGCGGTAAAATAATAGCAAGAGAAACAGTTAAATCATTCCGAAAAGATGTTATCGCCAAATGCTATGGCGGGGATATCACACGTAAAAGGAAGCTTCTTGAAAAACAGAAAGAAGGAAAAAAGCGCATGAGAAAATTTGGGAGTATAGAAATCCCTCACGACGCTTTTGTTTCTGCGCTAAAAATTGATGATAAATAGTTATATATTGCAGATAGTAGTTGAAAAAAGCCGTTGAGTTTTTGAAGTTTAAAATTCAAGAATATTAGGTGTGTAACTTCGAAAATTATTAACATTTGATTCTATTTTATAATTTCCAAATTTAAGACAGTTTTGACTTACGGCAGACTCGGTAGTAAAATCAAAGTATAATCGCCAGGGGTGGTGCATTCTATGTTTAAAAGATGTGTTGCTGTCTTTGTCTCGTTTGGGCTAGCGTTTTTGGAAATTAACAGTGTGGCACAGGTTCAAAGCTATTTTTGTTTAGGTCAATCAGATGAAACTCCAAGCACTTCGCAGTCTTTGGACAAGCCAACTGAAGAGTTGGCAAAAAAGTGGCATTTGGAGCCCACTGAATCTTATGTAGTCCAGCAGTTTGCACAAGTAGGAATGATTGCGTCGTGTTTTGAAATGAAAATGGACGGTAGAATCATACCAAATACGGATCAGGATCGTATAGGCGCGGTTTGTTTTTTACCAATTTGTAACGAAAACTTTTCGTTTGATAAAGGTAAGGTGTTCCCTGGCGACTTAACCTTTCTAATTAAAGGTATTTTTGAATCGAATGACGATGTGGTTGATATTGGTCGGATCAGCATAACAGTAGAAGCCTCTGATTTATCTTCAGCTCGACTTGGAGTTTTCATTTTGTCTCACTATGAAGGGATGGGTATTCCTAAGGTGGCTTTAGAGTTTCTTTTCGAGACAATTGAGAGTTTTTCTCAAAATGGAGTTGCCAATATTAAAAAAATTACCGCTAAGGTAAACTTTAAAAATCTTTCAATGATTGATATTTTAAAAAAGGCGGGTTTTGAATTAGAGCAGAAGATTTTAAAAGATGAAAATGGTGAAATTTTTGAAGTTTTTAGCATAAACTTAGAACAAAATTTAGATGGAAATTCTGATTAGAATTTTTAAATCAAATTTAAGAATTCAAAAATATTTTAATTTAAAACTATAGAAACTAATAATTTTGCGTAACAAGTAAGAACATTTGAAAGGTCGTTAAGTAAAAAAATTTTGGGATGATTAAAATGTGGAAAAAGAAATTTGAAAAAATTTTGGATATAAGATCTATTGAGAAGGATATATATAAATTCTGGGAGGAAAGCGGTTTTTTCAGAGCAAGCTCCGATTCTGAAAAACGTCCGTTTGTGGTTGTGTTGCCCCCTCCGAATATAACCGGTAATCTCCATATAGGGCACGCCTTGGACCAAACTCTTCAAGATATTATTATAAGATACAAACGCATGAAAGGGTTCGAGGCTTTGTTCGTCCCTGGTACTGATCATGCCTCAATAGCCACGGAAGCCAAAGTTACGGCGGATTTGGCTAAGGAAAATATTAACAAATGGGACATCGGGCGTGATGAATTCCTAAATCGTACATGGGAATGGAAGCATAAATACGGTGGAATTATTGTTAACCAAATTAAAAAGTTAGGAATTTCTTGTGATTGGTCTCGGGAGCGCTTCACGATGGATGAAGGCTGTTCTGAAGCGGTCATTGAATTTTTTGTAAGACTTTATGAAAAAAAATTGATTTACCGTGGAACTCGTACTATCAACTGGTGTCCGAAATGTTTAACTTCGGTTTCGGACATCGAAGTTAACTCTGAGGAAGCACAGGGTTATTTGTATCAATTTAGATATTTTTTAAAAGATTCAAACAATTTTCTATGTGTTTCAACAACTCGTCCTGAAACAATTTTTGGCGATGCCGCTCTTGCTGTACACCCTGAAGATGAAAGGTATAAACCTTTTATAGGTAAACAGGCTCTAATCCCTCTTTCAGGGCGAAGTATCCCAGTAATTTCTGATAAAGCCGTCAAACCCGATTATGGAACAGGAATTTTAAAAGTTACTCCAGCTCACTCACATGAAGATTTTGAAATCGGACAAAGGCACAATCTCGCCTGCGTGGTAATTTTGGACGAACACGGCGTTACTACTAATTGTGGGATATATTCAGGGCTCGAACGTTTCGAAGCACGAAAAGCAGTAGTTGATTCTCTTGAAAAATCTGGAGTTCTTGTTAAAACCGAACCTATTGTTCACAGGTTAGGTACATGTTACCGTTGCGGCACCGTCGTTGAACCAAGAGTTTCAACTCAGTGGTTCGTAAGCATGAAACCTTTGGCCGCTCCGGCAATTGAAGTGGTTGAATCCGGCAATATTAAATTTGTTCCACAAAGGTTTTCAAAAATTTATCTTAATTGGCTCAAGAATATTAAAGATTGGTGTATTTCGCGCCAAATTTGGTGGGGTCACAGAATTCCCGCATGGTATTGTTCTTGCGGAAAGGAAATTGTTGCACGTTCAGAACCAGATGTTTGCCCCTGTTGCGGGGGAAAAAACTTAGCTCAAGAGGACGATACGCTCGATACCTGGTTCTCTTCCGCTTTGTGGCCGTTTTCAGTTTTTGGTTGGCCTCATGATACAGAAGATTATAAAAAATTCTTCCCAATTGACACTCTCATTACCGGTCATGATATAATTTTTTTCTGGGTAGCCAGGATGATTTTTTCTTCGCTCGAGCTGACTGGGAAGGCACCGTTCAAACACGTTTTAGTGCACGGGCTCGTTCGAGATTCGCTTGGCCGAAAGATGTCCAAATCTTTAGGTAATGGAATCGACCCTCTTGAAATAATAGACAAATACGGCGCTGATTCATTGCGATATGCGCTCGTCAGCGGTATAACTCCTGGTAATGACGTTAAGTTTTCTGAAGAAAAAATCGAAGGAAGCCGAAATTTTATTAATAAAATCTGGAACGCAGCGCGATGTGTTGAAATGTATACAAAAAATTATAAGATCATTGAAAATTTTGAGTATAAAAATTTGAAACTACACAACTCCTGGATTTTGAGTAGACTTAACGGTCTCATTGATGAAACAAAGAAAAATTTTGAAGATTTTGAATTTGGTATTGCCTTGCAAAAGATTTGCTCACTATTCTGGGAAGACTTTTGTGATTGGTATTTAGAGATTTCTAAAATAGAGTTCAAATTTTTGGCGGAAACAAATAACGATTCCTATAAAACCATTCAAAGTGATTCATTTCTAAAAGGATCGGGTACGGTTCCTGAATTAGAAATAGGAGACAGCGAATCGAATTGTAGTAAAAATCTAAAGTTACAGCCAAATCAAACTGCAAACGTTATGGTTTATGTATTAAAGCAAATTCTTGCGATGTTGCATCCGTTTATACCATTTGTAACTGAAAAAATTTGGCAACATTTTGGTGAGGGATCGATTATGGTTTCCTCGTTTCCTGAATTCGACAGGAATCTTTTAAATTTCAGTGATGAAAAATTTATGCAACGTATCATTTTTATAATAAAATCGGTACGAGCCCGCCGTAATGATTTGAATATACCATCTAACAAAAAAGTAAATTTGCTAATTAAAACAGAAGATAGAGCTTTCTTAGAACCGTATTTACAAACAATTAAAACCGCAGTTAGAGCAAGTGAGATTAACTTTATTGAACACGACAGCAATGAAGAAAATTTTAGCGTGATCACTACAGATTTTGAAAAGATTTATGTTCAAATAGATTCTCTAAATAGAGCAGAAGAAAACCAAAGGAACATTGCCGAAATTTGCTCGATAAAAAATCAGATAAAGAATACGGAAAAATTAATATCTAATTCTGAATTTATAACTAAAGCACCTAAGGCGGTAATTGAAAAGACACAAAATAAACTAAAAATTCTAAAATCTCGAGTTGAAAAATTATTAAAAGAAACAGATCAAGCGGAACAGGTATGAGCTTTTCCAGAACTGTAAAATACTTTGATTTAACGATATCGACCGTCTTAACCCATACTTTATCGCAATTTTATTCCAACAGTAAACTGTCTTATCTTTATACTGACAAAAAGCTCATACGCCCTTGATACACTGGTAAACTGACAATTAAAGTTTCTCGATCATTCCATCTTCTGCATTCATAACTCATTGATAGCTGTAAATGAAAACAACCGTTTACACATCATTTTTGATCAGTAAACTCCTTGCTGTGGTTCACTCTGGAGTGATTTCTTTAGCCAACATCGGCCAAACCGCCAGCTCCCGTCGCCGTGAATTATGGCTGAAATATCTGCGGTTACAGCAAAGGAGCTTCCAATTTGGCTTTATTTTTTGACGGATCCATAATAAGCCGTCCAAAATTCTTCAAAATCAGGGATACGATAACTATTAGCGGGTGGAATGCATGTGTTGACCCATGGAATAAATGACGGCTTACCACCTAATGCCTTGACAATACGACAAATAGAAAGCTCAAAAGGTGGAACTGGACCAAAAAAATCTCCACGCTTATCGACAGCAAGACGTGTCTTCATATTTACAGTAAAAGATCTATCCCCTAGCATTCCCCTTATTTCCTTTGCGAACTTACCTTGGCAAACAATATAAATATTACCCACTGCTAGAGAATCATTGGTTGCATCACCCGCTTTACAAACGTAAGAAAATCTGCCTGCAAGAAATCTGTCAACAAGAGTATTGTTGCGAAGTTTCAAAAGTTCAAATTTGAAAAGTTGCCTTTGTTTAAGGTTATCAAACGAAAAAATGATCAAGCACTCATCACGAAAATTTACCTTCTGTTTAAAAGAAACAGAAGGAATCCTCGGAGAGTGTTCAACTTTACCGTCATCACCAATAAAAAAACATTCACCTAAATTCCTGACATCAAGTTCAAAAGTTCTATTGAAGAAAGAAAATGACTTCACCGGCTGATAAACAACACTTGAGAACGAAAAGGCAGAAAACGCCAATAACCCTAACGACACCGTTTTAAATTTTTTAAACATTCTAGAACTCCTTATTTAATTTTAGCTTTCACCATGTGAAACGCTACTTCTTAATATTAGATCATAATTTTAATTTTTTGTCAACTTAATAAGAGTTAAAATTTATTTTAATAAAATCGGAATTTTTAAAATTAAAATTTTTTAGTTTATATACCCTATGCCCCAAATTTGTTACAAAGATTAACAAAACGTCCATAACAAATTTATAAAATATCCAAATATCACAAAAACATTTTGATTTTTTTGAAAATCGGGAATATGTATTTCTATATCTGAATTTAAACCTTCAACCATAAAGGTGTGATTTTTTTTCTTATAATCAAAAATATGGACCAAAATATGAAGCTTTTTGGTAGTTTGTTTAAGAATAATAAAATTTTGCTTTATATTATGATTTGTTATTATATGTTATATCTTATCTTTAATTTTTCCACTCCTGAAGTTGCCGGTAGTTGACTAGTTTATTTCATGGATATATAATATTGGTAGAATGAAGAAACAGAGAAGAGATTTGGAGTATATAAGTTGGCTATAGATTTGCATTGTCATACACGTATTTCGGACGGTTCAACGAATATAGATGAGCTTTTGTTCATTGCCCGAAGGATGGGTGTGAACATTATTTCTGTAACTGACCACGATACTTTTGCTGGAGCTAAGCGTGCGGAAGTTTTGGGTGGGCGTTTGGGAATAGAGGTTGTTTTGGGTGCTGAATTCTCTTCTTTTAGTACAAATGCGAGACATGGAGTCAGCATCCTTTGTTACATGTGTGAGCATCCTTATAGATTAGAAGGGTTGTGTTTGCGTAATTCTAAGATTCGTCAAAGTGCTTTTGAAGAATATTTGCCAAAAATTATGCGTCAGTATCCGATTTCACCGGAAACTGTTTCTGCTAAAGCTCGAGGTAGTTCGAATGTGTTTAAGAATCATGTGATTCAAGCGATTATGGATTCTGGTTATTCTTCTCAAAGTTATGCATTTCTTTCGAATAAATTGTTTGGAGCGGAAGGCGTTGCCAAGCTTGAAGAACGTTATCCCGAGCCGGAAGAGGTTATAAATTTTATTCACGAAGCGGAAGGGCTTGCTGTTTTTGCTGGGGTTAAAGAATGCGATTTAGATTTTCTGTTGCCTTCTCTGGTTAAGCACAAATTGGACGGAATTGAAGTTTTTAGTCCAGATATAAATGAAAAATTGAAAGAAAAACTGGTGGATTTTGCGAATAAAAATGATTTATTAATCACAGGGGGGAGCAATTTTCATGGTATGTATTCGTCGTATCCACGGTTGATAGGTTCTGGGGGAATATCGCGTGAACTTTTTAAAATGATGGAAAAACGTAAAAAAATAATTAGCAGAGTTGGTGCATACTGAATCTTTTTGGTAAATTTTCCGGGGATTCTTCCATATTTTTGGTAGTAGGTCTTGGTAATCCGGGGTTGGAGTTCGAGAATACTCGACATAACGCGGGTTTTATGTTTATTGATCGTTTGGTAACTCAAAAATTTTTATTTAAATTTGGATCTTTTTATTCTAGGTTCGAATTTGAAGGTGAGGATTTAATCTTTTTGAAGCCGCAGACATTCATGAACTCAAGTGGAATGGCTGTGTGTGAGTTTATGCGTTACTATAAAATTCCTAGTAAAAATTTAATTCTGGTTTTTGATGATATTTTTTTGCCGGTTGGCAAAATTCGGATCCGCAAAAATGGTTTGTCCGGCGGTCATAATGGTGTAAAGAGTGTTATCAATAATTGCGGCACCGAGGATTTTATCAGAATTAGGATTGGGGTTGGTGAAAAACCTAATACATCGTGGGATTTAGCCGATTGGGTTCTTTCGCGTTTCAACGAAAATGATTTGATGCAGCTTGATGTGGCTTTTAAAAGCGCCGAATCAGCGTTAAAGCTAATTTTGCATAAGCAAATTGAACGTGCAATGAATAATTTCAATTGATTTATTTAGATTTAGATAAATATTGAAAGCTTTTTATAATTATTTAGATTTAACTTAAGTGGAGGTAAAAAGTGACGATAATAAACGCGAAAATTTATACAATGTTTGGCCAGCACTTTGAGAATGGATACATAGAGATAGAGGGAAAAAAGATTTCTGAAATAGGAAACATGAGAAATTTTTCTGGTAGTGGAGAGTTTAATGCCAATGGCGCTTTGGTTTTTCCTGGTTTTATCGATTGTCATACTCATATGGGGCTTTTTGAAGAGGGACAAGTTTATGAAACAGATGATGCAAATGAAATCGGAGATACTATAACTCCGCATTTGAGGGTTATTGACGCAATTAATCCTTTTGACCGTTATTTTTCCGATGCGCTACGTGCAGGAATTACGTCTGTCGTGGTGAGTCCCGGAAGTGCAAACAGTATTTCCGGGCAAGTTTCTGCCATCAAAACTTATGGTGTTTGTATTGACGACATGGTTATTAAATCCCCAATTGCAATGAAATTTTCGCTTGGTGAAAATCCTAAAAGCACAGGAGAAAAAGACGTTCCAAAAACTCGAATGGCGATTGCTGCCGGCATACGTGAAGCGCTCCGTAAAGCTGAAAAATGTATAAAAGATTTAGAAGAAAATCCAAACGATAACGACTTTGACATTAAAAACCAGGCTTTGATTGATTTTTTAAAAAGTAAAGCTCCGGCACAATTTCACGCGCACCGTGCTTGCGATATCTTTACAGCAATGCGTTTAGCACATGAGTTTAACCTAAAATTTCATATAATTCATGGAACTGAAAGCTATAAGATTGCAGAATACTTGAAAAAATCGAATGCTGGAGTTTTTGTGGGTCCGATTATAACCGATCGTTCTAAACCTGAGATTTTAAACTTTGATCTAAAATATATAAAAATTTTGCATGAAGCCGGAATTGAGATTTCAATAACTACTGACCATCCAGTGATTCCAATTCAGCATTTACCTCTTTGCGCTTCTATTGCTGCCGCCAACGGTTTGGGTTGGGAAGCAGCCCTACATTCTATCACTTCGGTTCCGGCTAAGCTTTGTGGTATAAGTGATGTAGTAGGTACCCTTGAAGTTGGCAAAGATGCCGATATTATTGTATTTAACGATGACCCTTTGAAAGTTGGAGTAACACCCCAATTGGTCATTTGCGATGGTAAGGTAGTAGTTGATAATTTTAACAAAGGTTTAATTTATGGCTGATAAGATATCAAAAATTATAATGGGAAGGAAACCCGTATTGGAAGCGATTAATTCCGGAAAGGAAATTAATTTTGTAACTAATTCGGTTAAAATTCCTAAAGAGTTATTTGATGCCATAAAAAAACGAGGAATTTTGATCAAGAAATCTGATAAAAGGAAATTGGATTTTTTAACTAATAACGGAAACCATCAAGGTATTGTTGCACAGTTGTGTTCTAAAAGTTATTCTGATATTAATAAAATTTTAGAAATTTCAAATCAAAAAAATGAACCTAATTTTTTGCTGATTCTTGATAGAATTCAAGACCCTCAAAATTTAGGTGCAATAATAAGAACCGCTGAATGCATGGGAGTTCATGGGGTTGTAATTTGTAAACATGAGGCAGCCGCTTTAACGGAAAGCGTTGCAAAAGCTTCAGCGGGAGCGATTGAACACATTTTGGTTGCGCGTGAAACAAATCTTTCACGTACAATCGATTTTTTAAAAAAACGTGGTGTTTGGATCTTGGGAACTGATTCTTCTGGTGTTGATTTTACAAGTATACCAAAGAATATTTTTTCGGGTTCGGTTGCTTTGGTAATCGGTTCTGAAGGCTATGGAATAAGTCGACTTATAAAAGAAAAGTGTGATTTTATGCTTTCAATATCTCTGAGAGGTAAAATAAATTCGTTGAATGTTTCAGTTGCATGTGGGATTTTTTTGCAAAGAATTTCTGAATATCGGCTATAGTTTTGAAATTAACGACATTTTTATAGAAAATTCAACAAAGTACATTTAGGACATGCATTAAAATGAACTCGTTTTATTTTTAAGGCTCAAGGATGTGGGTTTGGTTAGAATGGTTTTTAAAATTAAGCTTAAAGGGTGAGGTTTATGTCACTTAAAGTAAAAGGGGTAGAATTAATTCTTAAAAATCATGAACTTTTAGCAAAATTAAGCGGCGATATAGATCAGCACTCTGCTAAAGGTATGAGGGATGAAATCGATTTAGCAATCAAAGATTTTCGTCCTTTGTTATTAATTTTAGATTTTGGTGATGTAAAGTTTATGGACAGTTCTGGCATCGGGTTGATTATGGGGCGTTACAATTTAGCAAAGTCTTATGGTGCGTCGCTTAAAATTCAAAACGTTTCACCTCGTCTTGAAAAAATTATTAAACTTGCGGGTGTTGGCATTCTCGGAGTTTTATAGACTTTTAAAATTTTGGAGGAAATAGGGAATATATGAAAGATATTGTGAACGAAGTAAATATTAGTTTTTTAAGCAAATCATGTAACGAATCATTTGCAAGAGCAACAATTTCTGCCTTTGTCGCGCAGTTAGACCCTACGATAGACGAGCTTACAGATATAAAGACTGCGGTTTCGGAAGCTGTGACTAATTGCATTGCACATGGCTATCAAAATGAGTTCGGAATGGTTTACATAACGGCACAGATTTTTTTTGGAGGTCACGTGGTGATAAAGATAAAAGATCGCGGCTGTGGGATAGAAAATGTGAAACAAGCTATGGAGCCACTTTTTACAACTGGTGGCAACGAGCGTTCGGGCCTAGGTTTTGCTGTGATGCAAAGTTTCATGGATAAAATCCATGTTAGTTCCAAGCCTCAAAGAGGAACGACTGTAACGCTTGAAAAGTTTATAATACGCCGATCGGTGAAGAATGAAATCCAGTAATGACATCGTTGAAAGAAATCTTGGTTTAGTTAGGCTTTGTGCGAACAAATTTAAGGGCAGAGGCCTTGAGTATGATGATCTTTATCAGGCGGGGTGCGCCGGATTGGTAAAATCTTCCAAGGCTTTTGATGAAAGTCGTGGGATAAAATTTTCGAGTTATGCGGTGCCGGTAATTTTGGGTGAAATTAAGCAGCTTTTCAGAGAAAATACTCAAGTCAAGGTTAGCCGGCCAGTTAAAGAACTTGCTTGCAAAATAGAAAGAGAAAGAAAAAATTTTGTAATGTCGCATCAAACCGAACCTACTATTGGGGAGCTTTCTGAAATTCTTGGAGTAGATCAAGAAAAAATTTTAGAAGCCTCCGATGCTTTGCGTCCGGCGATTTCTTTAACATCACAAGGTGAGGGTGAATTTTTTGACTTTGATATCCCTGTGCAATTTGATGATGAAAAAATTTCAGAAAAAGTTACCATTGAAATGGCGCTTCAATTACTGGATGAAAATGATAAAAAAATAGTTCATCTAAGGTTTTTTTTATTAAAAACGCAGTCGGATTCGGCGAAAATTTTAGGAATGACACAAGTTCAGGTTTCACGTCGAGAAAAATTAATATTAAAAAACTTGAGAAAAATACTTTCATGAAGTTTGTCTCAGAAAACCAGAATAGAAGAGAAGTATAGTTTATCTGTGAAATAATCAATATTAAAAAATCTGAAGGAAACAATTTGCTGAAATTTGTTTTCAAAAACCAACAAAAGCGGGAGGTTCTAGAAACATATTCTACCTAAGGACTTAAGATTTCTTCATTTTTAGATTAAATGATAAGACATTTATACAGTTTTAAAATCCGTATCTTGAAAGGAAAACACAGACAAAAAACTTTTGAGCATTAATCTAATGCCTGGCCTGAAAAAACTCTTTTAAAAGCATCAATATTATTATTTATGCCGTTTGCATTTCCATAAATGGCGAAGTGAACGTTTTTAAAATAATCTTTCATATGTTCTGTGATTAGTATTTGATAAAATGCCCTTGCTACAAGATCCGGACTATTACCAAAGACACCGCAACCCCAAGCACCTAAAATGATGTTAGGAACTCTGTAATATGCAAACGCAGAAATAACCGTCCTAACACGAATTAACATCTCTGATTCAGCATTAAACCTCCCTTCATTATTATCCACTGCAGCGGCACTACACACCAATACTTTTTTTTGTCTTGTTTCAGGGAGATCATAATGTCCTTCTTTAAGTATTGTAACGTCATCCGACATTACAACGCGCCGCTCATTTTCTGGATATTCGGGTTTGTTTAATTCGTAAAAATTTGTAACACTTGGATCTCTTAAAAATGTCAAAAGATTAGTCTGGCTGCAAATTGCTCCTTCTTGTGCGCCTCCTGGCGCGTGAGCATTGGCAAAATTAAGTATCCCGACTTTTTCGCGTAAATTTAACGCTGCAGAAATGCAGTCTCCGTCATAAATACGAATAATAGTAGAATAATGTGCAGAATGAGGTATGACAGATGGTATTTGTTCAGCATTTGGATTGGGTTCGAGCGATAAAATCCTTGAACGTGTTGAAGCCGTAGGGTTAGGGTTTTGACTCATTGGAGCCTGAAGAGGGTTAGGGTTTCGTCTTATTTGATTTAGTGCAGCCCCACAAAAAACTGTAGTAAGGGTCAACAAACCTAACAACATTTTTATATTGTTCTCCATTTTTATCCTTCAATTTATTAATCTCATCGGCTGAAAAGCACGAATGTTCATGACATTTGGAATAATTTCAATCGCTTAGTGCTCCATTGTAACAATAGAAGCTAATTCCATTAAACAATTTTTATAAAAACTCACACCTGAAACATATCAAAAAACATCTTGAATTTAAGCACAATACCATTATGATGTAATTTTCTCAAAATATTTCTGATTTGTCAAGTGTGAAAAATTTAAATTACTGTTTCACGTTTTCATCTTGTAGGAATTTTCAATTTTTGTCCGGGTTTTATTACGGTGCTTGTTAAACCATTAGCATCCATTATTTCGTGATATCTTTCGGCGTTACCTAAAAGTTTTAAAGAAATCTCCGAAAGAGTGTCTCCGGATTTGACTGTATAAATGTTGTTTTGATTTGAATTATTTTTAGGAATTTTTAAAATTTGCCCTGCATAAATTGAATCGTTGCTTAGATTATTTAAGTTTATTATCTCATTATATCTGGACCAAGATCCAAGATATTTTCTAGCGAGAGACCAAAGTGTGTCGCCTCTGGCTACGCTGTAAAGCGCCCAATTTGTGTTTCGATTTTGTGGAATCAATAACGTTTGACCAGTATGAATAGTTTCGTCAGGCAATTCGTTAACGGTCATTATTTCTTTATAATTCTGTCCGTCTCCTGTGAACCTTTGGGAAAGATTCCAAAGTGTATCTCCAACTCTTACAGTATAAAGTACAGGGCCAAGATTTTCTAACGATTCTTGACCGTCAGAGGTAGGAGGCGAAGGTACGCTCGGGGTTGAAGGTTCGGAGGGTTGCGATTCTATAGGCTTATTCATTCCGAGATTTTTAATTTCAGATTCATAATCTTTATACGATATGTCAAGGTCAATATTATTTCCAATTCCATTCACATCTCCGGAATTAGAATATTGCCAAATGCCCACATTTTTAGTGTAACTTGGAGTCTGTGCCCAATGAGCAAGCCAAATATCCAGATCAGGAATGCGGGAAATGTTTACATAATTCTCAACCCAATTGCTGTTTAAGTAAACCATGGGGAAGTAGTTTGATTTTTTCAATTCATTTGTGAATGCAACTATTATGTCTGTGATTTTATCCTTGCCTAAATTTGCAATGGATCGTTCTTCTATGTCAAGAGCAAGCGGATATTTTAGCTCGAAACCAGAAACTGTGTCTATGAAATGCTTTGCCTCGGCAACAGCTTCGTTTTCATTCATTGCATAGCAATAGTGATAGGCTCCTGCGGGTATTTTTGTATTTTGTATATTTATTATATTTTCTCTAAATCTGCTGTCGACTCCGCTCTTTCCATAGGAAGATCTTATCATTGCAAACTTTATTCCTTCTTCGGCGACGCGTGGCCAATCTACAAAACCTTGAAATGCCGAGACGTCAATCCCTTTTAGTTCCATTATGATCCTCTCCAAAAACATTCTTGAAATTATCTTATTTAGATAAGAGTGAGAATGACACAAAATTTTTGAAAATCTGAAAATATTGTTTTATGCTTGACCATTAAAATTATTAGCTGTTTTTACTAAAAATTCAATATACATAAGAAGGTTTTTTAAGATTTATATAACAAATCGTATTCTTAAAGGTTCTCAAATTACTAAGTTGTTGGTACAATTTTTAGTGGGTGGTGATAGTTATTTTAAAATGGACACTACGTTCATTATCCTCATTGCGTGAAATTTATTGTTCTATTCTTTTGGTTTCCTTGCTAGTAAGAAGCGTTAACCTTTACAGCTTAATTCCCAGTTTTGTAGATTCTTTTATTTTTGGAACTCTTTCTTTGGCCGGAATTATTTTAGCTCTGATCTGCTTTGTTAAAAATGGATTTAAAAGTTTAAATAAAACTCTTTGTTGTTTTCTGGTCGCCGCATTTGTTTCATGTTTGGTTAATTCCAGGTATGGTATTTTTTCTAATTTAAGGCTACTTCTTTGGTTGGCCGTGTATTTTTTTCTTGTGTATTCTGAATTTTTAGAAAATAAGAAAATTATTAAAAATTTTGAAAAAATAATTTTAATTTTTTCTCTTATGTTTTCGGTAGTTTCAATCATTACTTTTATTTTCCAAACAAATTACATTTTTTACATACAAAATGCTACACGTGAAAGTGCCAGGATGGATCCTATTCGTTTTGGATTCATAGAGAATCGTCTTTTTGGAATCTATTACAGCCCGAACACAGGTTCTACTCTTTCTTTTGTCGCGATTTTATTTGCTTTATTTTCTGCAATAAAAAACGAACAAAAAAAGAAAAAATTGTTTAGAGTAAGTTGTATTATCGCAAATTTTGTTTACATAGCGCTTTCGGGGTCAAGAGTTACTATTTTAACTATGCTTGTAGTGATGTTTCTTGTCTTTTTTGCATATGTAAGCCGCTTTAGTAAATTCAGATTATTTTTAAATGCTTTTATAGCAGTGATTTGTTGTGTTGGAGTTTATTTTTCAATACAGTGTGTAAAATTCTCATTTTCATGTATTCCACCGTTTATTTTAAGAATTTTTCATGATTATAATTTTAAATCTCTAAAAATTGATTTGAACCGAATTGACATAGAAAGTAACCAGGATGTTTCAAATTTACGTTTTAAAATCTGGTTGAGTGCTTTAGATATATTTAAAACTTCATGGATGTTTGGTGTTTCTCCACGTAATTTAGTCTTTTATGCAAAAGAAGTATTGCCTGAGACATACATTTCCAAAAGCGAATATTTGAGTATTCACAATACACACATAGGGGTTTTCGTTTGTTTCGGAGTTCTTGGCGTATTTTTCTTTTATTGTTTTTATTTAAAGATTGTTTTTAAAATAATTAAGGGATTACGCCGCTTCTTAATGGGCTTGTATTTTATTAATGTAAATACCGAAATTTTAATGCTTGTTTTTATATCTGTTTCTATTTTTTGTTTATTTGAGCCAGAGATAATATTGGCTAATACTATCTTGGGGGCTGTTTTTTGGCTTTATGCAGGCGAGTTTCTAAAAGAACCGTTGATTTAATTGTTAAGTAATTTTTTTAAAAAACAAAATAATCACATCCTCAAATATAGATACGTATGATAAGGTTTAGAGGTGGTTATTTTGGCAATCAAAATTTTTATAGATCAAGGTCATAATCCTTATGGATTCAATGCAGGGGCTGAAGGTAACGGATTGCGGGAACAAGATATAACATACAGTGTGGGAACTGCACTCGCACAAATTCTTGAGAAAGATTCGCGTTTTGATGTGCGCGTTTCTCGTGAAATGCCTGATCAAGTGCTTGGCAGTGACAATGCTACCAGTCTTTGTCAACGTGTAGAAAAGGCAAATACTTGGCCAGCTGATTATTTTGTTAGTGTTCACGCTAATGCAAGTACGAATCCGGATGCTAATGGAAGTGAAGTTTATGTTTATTCTCTTGATACCGCAGCGGCATCCTTAGCTCAGCCTGTTCTTGATTCCATTGTTTCGGAATTAGGAACTAAAGATAACGGTGTACGACCTAATCCTTCACTTTACGTTTTGCAGAAAACTATGATGCCGGCAATTTTAGTTGAGCTTGCATACATAACTAACGTAGAAGATGCTGTAAAACTGCGCGACAAGCAACAAGAGTTTGCCTTAGCCATTTATCATGGAATTTTAAAATTTTTTGGTTATGCCTAGCATAAATTTCCGCAAAAAATATTTAAAAAATGCCTTAAGATACTTTGGCCGATTTGTAATTGTGTAAGTTCCAAATCTTTTGTTCACTTTAGCAAGTGTATAAATATAAAAAGTTATTTTTAGTAAATCTGTATCTAATTTAGGATCCCAAAGGCGTATAAAAACATTCAGATAACCTGATTTGTAAACATTTCAAGTTTGGAAGCGTTTGAATTTAAAAATTCCTTAAAATATCCAAATTGACTTTTTTGAAAAATTCTTTAATGTATAAATATGACTTTGTATAAATTATATAATTTGGGCAGGAAATTTTTATTAAATGACCCTAATTCAGAGGATTACAAAACTGATTTTTTACATATTTTTAAGGAAGTATTTGGGCTTAGCAGGTTAGATCTTGTTTTCTATGGGAATGAAGATGTCTCTGACAGAGCCTTGGTAGAGCGTTTCTTTGAGATGTTAAAACAAAGACTTGAGGGAATCCCAGTTCAGTACATTTTAGGGCACTGGAATTTTTTCGATATGGATCTGAAAGTCGGCCAAGGAGTTTTGATCCCGAGAGAGGAGACAGAAACCTTGGTTAATTTATGTCTAAAAATTACAAAGCCAAATTCAAAAATCATTGATTTATGTTCCGGATCTGGTGCAATTGCTTTAGCTCTTAAAAAAAATATAGGCGCAAAGTGTGAAGTTACTGCTGTTGAAATTTCGAAAAAGGCATTCACGTTTTTACTGGAAAATATAAACCGAAACGGCTTAAGGATCTTAGCTGTGAACGCTGATATCTTTGATGTCGTCAGCCAATATCAAAATAATTTTTTTGATTTGATTGTTGCTAATCCGCCTTACATTGCGAGTGGGGACATGCTGTTTTTACAAAACGAAATTAAGTTCGAACCAAAGATTGCCCTCGATGGTGGCCGAAGGGGAATTGTTTATTTTAAAAAGATTATAAAAATATGGTCCGATAAACTTAAACCTGGAGGTGTAATGGCATTCGAAGTTGGAAAGAATCAATCTCGCGATGTTTTAACATTGCTAGAAAAAAACGGATTTGAAAACATAGAAATAATGAAGGATTTTTACGGGATAGACCGAGCTGTTGCAGGATTTTATAAAGGGGAAAAAACAAAATGAAGTCGTAATAAAAATCACACGAAAGAACCATAAAATACTACAAATCGGCTTGATGAAATTAAAAAACAAAAATCCATGAAGGGAAAGCAAAATGAAAGCTAAAATAAGAAGGCGAACACAGCGAACTTTAATTATTTCAGAAATGGCAATTTGCATATCCTTGGCTTTTGTGCTTAATGAATTTTTACCATTTTTTAGAGGTCCAAACGGTGGTTCCATCACACTTGCCCCAGTGCCTCTTTTTGTATTCGCTTTCAAGCGCGGGGCAAAATTTGGAGCTTTAGCGGGATTTATAATGAGCACATTAAAAATTGCCTTCAAGTTTTACATTCCACCAAACGCAAACTTTTTTACAATAACAGGTAGCGCATTGCTTGATTACGTAATACCATACGTAGCTTTTGGAGTAGCACCACTGCTGGTAAAAAACAAAACTAAAAAACAAAAATCTATAACTACCGCAATTGGAGTGCTCGTAACATTTTTAATAAAAGAATTTTCACGATGGATCTCATTTTTATTGATATGGACAACAACAAAATAGCTATTGCGAGCATAAATCCACAAATAATCAAGCGTCTAAGTATTCCCAGGCCCGAACTGAAGCTACTCTAAACGCAGTAAGTGAAGCCATCAAACTCGCTACAGAGGTCACGGTTTGCCCAGAAATCATGTTCATAATCTGCATTAAAATAAATTTCCCTACCTCAACACCGCGCGCAACCGCGTTCGCATACGCAATGAAAAAATCATCGCTTTCGAAGATAGCAAACACTCCTCCAATGACTTCGTATATCGTATCAAGATCACTTTTTTCAGGAATAGTTTTTAAATGATTCAAAATTCTAGTCTTAAGTTCCTTAAGAATACTTTCCTGTCTTCCTTCCGGCGTATCCAGCTCGAAATATCCAGCAGCTATCGCAACTTTAGCAAAAATATCTACCCTCTCACTTAAAAATTTTCCAACATTAGAAACTCCCGTTCTCAATGCATCAGCCATAACTTCTCTATTAGCTATTTCTTTTGAAAATAGGTCGACAATGACCTGCACTTTCACACGAAACTGCTCTTCACCGGCTCTAGCGGCCTCTGACAATTCAACATCATATACATTCAAACTTTCAGCATCGAATCTAGATGAAACATCAATAAGTCTTCTAAGGAATTCTAAACTTCCTACATACGCCGCAGGATTAAGCCTTAAAAGTTCAGCAGTTTGAGGAAATATTGGAGACATTCGGTTTGCTATTTCTAAAACCAAAGCCGCCTTAGCATTTCTTTCAGCTTTTGATTTTTCCTGCTCAATTGCTTTTTGTCTCTCTTCAGCTTTTCTTTTTGCTTCTTCAGCTTTTTCTCTCTCTGTAGCTCTCTTTCTTGCTTCAGCTTCTTGCGCTTTCTTTTGCTCGTTTGTTTCGATAGCTCTCAATAATAAATCAAATCCATTGGCATTAATTGCACTTTGAGCACATTTATCTTTAATTGTTTGGATTGTAGGAACATCCTCTGGACCCAATGCGGCTGCAAGTGCCTCAAGACTTTTTGATACCAGTTTGGCGAAGTCTTCCACAAGGTTTTCAAAATCTTTTAAATCATTAGTAGTCGCCATTTTACGAAGAGCCTGTCTAGGCGTAAGCTTGTCTCCCTTAAAATGTATAATCAGTGCGCCCACCCCGAGCGCCACGGCCGCCGTGGCTAAACTAACATCTAAAATTCTACCTAAACTTAAAGAGCCCGTGCCGACGTCAGCTTTAGATGGAGTTACATTCGGAGATTTAGCCGGTGTAACCTCGGCCGTGGATTCCCCAGCTGGTCCCGATGTTTCAGCCACTCCCCCTGTTTCAGAGCTCGTTTGAGCAGAAACGTTCCCTCTCACCACGTTTGAAATTGCCGCTAGTGCAAGCATAGCCACGGCAACACCCCTCCGCGCTATGCTATTTAACGCAATATGTTTACCTGATTTCGCGCTGATATCTTTATCGGTTTTAGCTCCACAAAACACAAGACGGGATAGGGTACGAACAAACTCGTCATAACTGTACCCGCCTTCGATAGAGACACAGTGTTCATAAAACTCTGTCATGCTTTTGAATTCCTTAACCTTGTTTTGATAATCTTCATCTGAGAAAATATTCTCAAGAATTCTGACAATCCTTTTATCTAATTCATCTTTCATGTTTAAATTCCCCCCAGTCTGCAAGTAATCAAAAACAGCATCCCTACTTACATATGATTTATTGTATTTCGATTTAAATTTTATGTCAAACCTTAAATTTTTTTAAAATTCCAATAGCTTACCACCGTTATTTTCTAAAATTACACTTTTTGCAATGAGTCTTGTAATCCATGGACCCAAGTAATATAAAACTTTAGGTTTAAGTACGATCCCTATGTACGCTACAATTTTCATTTTTGGTATCGAAACAGCACGTTTTAAAATTTTAGTAATTTTGTTTGCAGCACCCTGAAATTTCACTGTTTCTTCCAGAGCAATAACACTTCTAACACCGTCTGGAGGAATAACAGGCTTCTCTGGGCATCCGGGTATTCCGCGTCCTCCCACGTATATGTAAAGATAAAAGTTCTTACTTAACTCAATGGTATCTGCCCAAAAATAATAAGCAGCTGGAGGTATTTTTTTGGCATTGGCTTTTGTTGACTCAGCCGCAGCTATATAAAGGTCACTGGCTTTTAAATTTTCTTTCATAAGTTCGCTTTCCTCTGAAAATGAACTTAACTCTGTTCGGAACGAATTTAATTGTTTTCTTTCTTTTCCATGCAAATTTTCACCACTTAGTTTATCTATATCACCTAAAATTTTTCTGCAGACTTCAATTAATTTTTCTAAATGTGACACTAGATCCAGAGGATTCTTAGCATTCTTTGTCACTAATCCTAATTGAAGATAAATATCTTTGATTCTTTGAGAAATTGCACGAGGTATGCATCTTAAGTAGAGTCTAAATCTAGTTGAGCTTTCTTTTAATTCTTCCAAACTTTCATCCATCTCACTTTTCGGCATTTTCCCCGCCTCCTTAACTTAATTTGGTTATTTATAATTTATTCTAATATTTTTAGATAAAAAATACAAAGGCAAAAATTTTTGCCCATGTTTTTGTTTATTGGTTTATATTTTTACATTTTAAGAAATTTTTTCTACTGCTACGTAGATCTTTGAAATGGCATACCACGTTGCGTAATCGACTACTCCGGTTTGAGGCAAATTGAAAATTGATTGAAAAGTTTTAACTGCGTCGGAAGTTGCTGAGCCATAAATTCCATCGGAAGCTAGTTTAAGAATGGCGGGATAGTTATTGCTTATCGAATTAAGCTGAGATTGAATTGTTCTTACGGGGTTTCCCGTCGAACCTATTTGAAGTGTATTCCCCGGGTAAGAAACGGGAACTCCAGCAATTTCTTTGGCGATTTCTAGATAAATGTCATATCCGTAATATTGTCTTAATATGTCTAGATAGTTTGCACCGTTATCGGCTAAATCTTTAGAGCCCCACTGCGAAAGCCAGTTTGGGCACGTTACTCTTTTACCGTCGCAGTATTGTGTAAAAAGTGGCTGCTCGATGTTGGGGCGAGTAATGTAGCTTGAAAAAATTTCGTCAACTACCACTGAAATTTCTTCAAATATATTACGCTGATAAGTGAATTTTTGATCGTAAGCTGTGGAGGAGGTTACTGTAAAACCATATCCGCGGCTTCGATACCATTCTGTATAAACCCTGTTAAGAGTGAACGAAATAATAGCTAAAACATTAGCTTTTATGCACTCCACCGGCCAAGTGGGATAAATTTCGCTGCTGCATACGTTTTTAATGTAATCTTTATAAGGAATCCAATAATTACTTGCCGAGCTATCCATTGGCGTGCCGTCGTGGACTACGATAAATTCAGGAACTACAGGAGATTCTAAAACTACAAACCCGGTAGGGGAGGGTAATTCTTTAACTTCAGGTTCAGCAATTTTTTCTGGGTAATTACCATAAAGAACATGTTCTGGGATGCTGTAAATTTGAGGTTCAGCCTGTGTATTTGCAGGTGTAAGAAAAATATTTTGCTGTGCTCTGGAATCTCCGAGTATTTGAGCTCCCCTTAAGGTTATAGGCTCAAATCCTTCTTTTTCCGCAAGTATGTCATACTCGCTGTAAGGTTTGGGAGATTCTGAATCAAGTGAATAATCTACCGGAGGAGCTTCGAGCTCGACTATTTCAGAAATTCCTGAAGAATCTGTTTCGTTTATGGAAATAACGTCCTCAGAACCGGTTCTGTTTATAGTTACCCGGGCGCCTTGAACCGGGAAACCTACAGAAACATCAAAAACACTTACACGCAAAGTTCCGATACTCATAAAAACCGCCCCAAAAAAAGTTATGTTTGCTGCTCAAATTATATGTTAACTTTTAAATCTTTATGTTTCATTTATGTTTCATTTTTTATTTTGAAAATTTTAAGATAATTTGGCGCTAATTCGAGGTACAAATTTTGCTTTAATGCGGTAAAATTGAAAAAGTAAGCAATTTTATAACAGGCGCAAATTAATTGTTCCTGTTACGGCTTGAAGTAACTCTTTACAAAATTATTCAAATTGACATACAATACGATTGTTAAAATAGCGGGTTAGTAAAATTGATTGCGGTTGAAATAGCGCAAAGAGGGGGTGTATGGATAAAATTAAGTTGTAAGTGATTGTTCTTTGCGTTTTTTTAAAAAACAGATTTGTTAAGCGTTCGCTACCTTTTATGGCATTTTTTTAAAAAATTTGAGGAGAAAAATAAAATTTAAATTTAGAAACATAACGTTCGCAGCCCTAGTTTTTATTTCTATGGCGTCCGCTGTACCCAGCATGGCGCTTTTAGGAGATGCGAATGGATCCTATAAAGTCACATTTCCTAAACTAAAGTCGCATTTTTTTATTATAAAAAAAATATCTTTTTCTTGACGGTCAAATTTGCAAATCTAAGGCTTGACAATTTGGTGGACATTTTGTAAGAATTGTGTGAACGTGTGAGTTAAACGCAGGAGGGAAAGTTGTGCCTGGTATTTTGAAGAAGTTTATAGACATGTGGAACGGCGTGGAGGATTCGTCCGCAGAGGACGAGTATGGCAGTGAAGAGGTTGAACGCCGGCGTGAAGAAACGTTTAGTCAGAGTTCTTTAGTTCAAGATGATTCGTCAAAAGGGAAATGTATAAATTTTCCGCAGAAAAATTTTAAAATTTTCTGTGTGAAGCCAGAAAATTATAATTCGGAGATTCTTGAGATAGCGGATAGACTTATGGAAGGGAACATGATTATAATTAATATGGAGATTGAAAATACCGAGCCTGAAACTGCACGCAGGATCATTGATTTTTTGCGCGGTGTTGTGCATGCACGAGTTGGTAAGTTTATATTGGTTTCAAGGAACACTTATACGATCACTCCTAATAATTTTGAAATTACCGGGGAGGGGCTTCTGCCAGACGAGCTTGGTTGTTTGAACAGGAACGGTGAACTGACCCGATAAGGAAGGTTTAATTTAATGGTTGATGTTATTAAGATTCGAAACGTTAAGTTTCCGCGGAAGGCAATTGGTGGCTATAATCCTGAAGATGTGGATAGGTTTCTCGATGAGGTTCTGGAATCTTTTGAAGCAATAGAATTGCAGAATAAAAATTTACAGATAGAGATTGCTGAGTTAAACGTTAAGGTTGAGCGTTTTCGCGAAGAAGAGTTGGAAATTCGTCGTGCGATTGTTAACGCGCAGCAGATTGCCGACGCGTCGGTTGTTGACGCGGGCGTTAAATCTAAGTACATCATAAAAGAGGCTTCTGAGAGAGCTGCTAGGGTTTTATCTGATGCTAGGCGTGACTTCGAAAAAACTTTAGAGGTTTCGCGTCAGCTTTATAATGCTACCGAACAATTTAAGTGTGATTTGCTTAAAAGTTATGATAAGCAGATTGGGTTGATCAACAGCGTGACTTTCGAAAAATTTGTTGAGATCGATAATAATTTATTAAAAAATGATGAATTTGCTCAGAAGTTTTGTGAAAAGAATGACTTATTTACGTTTGAGTCGAGGCACACTATTTTTAATGAGGGAAATGAAGCTAAGTTTTCGGGTGGCACATGCGAAGGGGAGTTTGTGAAAGCTTAGAATTCTATTTTAGCAATATGTAATGTTGCAAGTTGACGCTTGAAAAAACATTGGCGAGATGTTTTATGTTTTGAACATTGGTCCGCTGATGAACTTTTTGACAGTTAAGATTTGTACCAAATCAGATTTAAGATGAAAGCATATTTGATGGACTATGAATCCGAATCGTTTATGGCAGTGTGTATTTTTAGAGGTGATTACAGTGTCTGTTGATAAATTTTCTGATAGTTTAAATTTACCCAAAACCGAATTCAAAATGAAAGCGTGTTTGCCGGAACGCGAGCCAGAAGAGCTTAGATGTTGGCGGGATATAGATGTTTATGCGTTGATGCTTGCAAAAAATGCTGGCAAGCCGCTTTACATTTTGCATGACGGTCCGCCCTACGCAAACGGAAATATCCATCTTGGTCATGCGCTTAATAAGGTACTTAAAGATATTATAGTGAAATTCAAAAATATGACGGGTTTTTGTGCCCCTTTTATTCCTGGTTGGGATACTCATGGACTTCCCACTGAGCTTAAGGCTAAGGCCGAAACAGAAGATTATTCTTCTTATTCTGATATTGAATTAAGGAAGGTCTGCAAAAAAACAGCGCTGAGTTTTGTGGATATTCAGCGCGAAAGTTTTAAGCGTTTAGGTGTTTTTGCCGATTGGGAAAATCCTTATGTTACTCTTAACCCGCAATTTGAAGCCAAACAGATAGAAGTTTTTGCCGAAATGGTGCGCGGCGGAGCTATTTATCGCGGACTTAAGCCAGTTTACTGGTGTTCTGTCTGTGAGACTGCGTTGGCTGAAGCCGAAATAGAGTATGGAGAGGATTGGTGTAATTCAATCTTTGTCAAATTTAAAGTTAGGGACGATAAGGGTTTATTTTATAAAGCTGGAGCTGATCTTTCTAATACCTATTTTGTCATATGGACTACTACGGCGTGGACTTTACCTGCAAATGTCGCAATATGTTTGAACCCTGACTTCGAATATTCTCTTGTAAGGTGTAAGAGAGAATTTTATCTCATAGCTTCGGCGCTTGTCGAACGGTCTCTGGATTTAATCGGATGTGGCTCTGATTTTGAAGTAATTGGGAAATTTACTGGTAAAGCGCTTGAAAATATTGAGGTGTTTCATCCGTTTTTAAGTAGATTTTCAAAAATTATTCTCGGCGATCATGTCATTTTGGAAAGCGGTACTGGATGTGTTCACACTGCTCCCGGGCACGGGCCGGAAGATTTTGAGGTCTGTGCTAAATATAAGCTCCCGGTTGTCGTTCCGGTCGATAGCAAGGGAATTCTTACCGAGGAAGCGGGTGTTTTTTCAGGTATCAACATTGATGAAGCTAACGACGCGATTATCAAACATTTGAGGGAATCCGGTTTGCTTTTTGCAGAAAAACGTATTAAGCATCAATATCCGCATTGTTGGCGTTGCAAGCATCCCGTGATTTTTCGTGCGACAAAACAATGGTTTTGCTCTGTGGAAACTTTTAAAGAAAAAGTCATGAAAGAGATTGATAAAGTAACTTGGATTCCGTCGTGGGGCAGAGAGCGCATTGCAAGCATGGTTCGTGAGCGTTCTGATTGGTGTATTTCACGCCAACGAAAATGGGGCGTTCCGATTCCGGTTTTTTTCTGCAAAAAATGCGGAGAAGCGCTTTTGGATTTTGGAGTAATGTGTGGTGTTGCCGAAATTTTTTCAGTTGAGGGTTCTGATTCTTGGTATGAAAATCCTCCTGAGCATTTTCTTAAACAAGGTAATGTATGCAAATGTGGTGCTAAAGAATTTAAGAAAGAAACCGACATAATGGATGTATGGTTCGATTCGGGGGTCACTCATTATGCTGTTTTACCAGAAAAACATGCTCAAGCTGATCTTTATTTGGAAGGTTCTGATCAATATAGAGGATGGTTTCAATCTTCGTTATTGACTTCTGTTGCGGTCCATTCACGGGCTCCTTATAGAACTGTCTTGACTCATGGTTGGGTTGTCGATGAAGACGGACGCAAGCAATCTAAATCGTTGGGCAACGGGATTGACCCGAAAGATGTTGTTAATAGGTATGGCGCGGATATTTTAAGGCTTTGGGTAGCTTCTTCGGATTACACTTCGGATGTTAAAATTTCTCAAGAAATTTTAGCGCAAATTAGTGAATCTTACAGGAAAATAAGGAACACGGCACGATTTATTTTAGGCAATCTTTATGATTTTAATCCTTCTGTTGATTTGGTGGATGTTAAGCAATTCCTTCCTGTTGACAAATTTATAATTTTAAAGACTAATGAATTGATAAGAAAATGCCATGAAGCATACGATAATTTTGAATTTCATATTGTGTTTCATTCTGTGCAAAAATTTTGTGTGCTTGATCTTTCGAATTTTTATTTGGATTTAATTAAAGATAGGCTTTATGTTAGCGCGCCTGAAGATTTTGATAGGCGTTCTGCTCAATCAGCCCTTTATATAATTGTTTCCTCATTGACAGGAATTTTAGCGCCTATTCTTTCTTTTACTTCGGAGGAAATTTTCGAATTTTTGAATGTTGGGGAGAAGAGTGTCTTTTGTACCGAGTTTCCTAAACCGGTAGTTCTTGAAGTGAACGAAGGTTTCAAAGCCTATTGGGAAAAACTTATAGCTATAAGTGGCGACATAAAAAAGGAATTAGAAGAAGCGCGTAAGAAAAAAATTATAGGTTCTTCTCTTGAAGCAAAAGTTTTAATTTTTTGTGATGATGTTTCTTTAAAATGGATTGAAGAGTCGAAAGAAGATATTAAAATGATTTTAATTGTTTCTGAAATTGAAGTTAACCATGATTTGGGCAAAGGTAAAGGTAAAGGTAAAGGTTTAGAAAATTGGAAGGGAATAGGCGTGGAAGTACAGAGAGCTTCCGGTCGAAAGTGTGAGCGGTGCTGGATGTATGGGATTTTTGAAAATGAGGGGCAAGTACTTTGCAAAAGGTGCATAGAAGTGCTAGAGCGGCGGCATATTTAAGTGCTGCTTTGTTGATTTTAGTTGACGAATTTATAAAGTTTTGGTTATTTTTTAACTTAAAGCGCAGTGTGGATTTTAAATTTTTGTTTTTGAAATTTACGTACGTTGAAAATCGCGGGATTGCTTTTGGAGTATTTAAAAGAGATGCATTGAGTCTTTGTTTAATTTTTTTTGTGGTTTTGTTTTTTTTAAGATCAAAACTTTTTGATAATGTTCCGGCTATATTTATGGTTGCGGGAGCTTTTGGGAACTTAATAGACAGAATTTCTTACGGATTTGTAATAGATTATATAAGTTTATCTTTTTTGCCCATTGTTTTTAACATTTCGGATATTTCTATATTTTTTGGAACTCTTTTTGTGGCTTTAAGTTATTACTTGTGTCGTAAAAAATTTTTCGTTAAAAGATAGACATTGTTAAAAATTTTCGCAAATAACGAAATTAAGTGCCCCAAATGCTTAGTAAATTTCCCGCTATCTCAAGTTTTTCCTCGGCTTTGCCTATATCATACTGCTGCTTTCTAATTGGCTTCCTTGTGTTTTTTTGCTAACATCACCATTTTTCTCTTTGCTCAGCGTCTTTAAAAATCTGAGCCGTTCGCTCCATTTATCACTTTGGGAAGTTTCAATAATTCTAACGTGTTAACTTGCATCAAATATGTGAATGCTTAATCGATTTTTATCATACAGATGATATCTATAAAAATAATTTTTTGTCTTCTTTTATCAAATTATGTCTCGTTGAACTCGATTTTAGTGATTTTATCTGAAACTACATTTTTTCTGCTGAGCGTCTTAATATTTCCACATTCTTCTTGTATAGGTTAGTTGCATTTTTTGCATGTATATCTTTGTTTCCCGTGCCTTAAAAATCCGCGTTTCCAACGCAGTTCACTTTAACGTCTTGGGCATTTGTTAATTCTGATCATCTCGTGATTAGTTTTCCTCTTTTTTACTTTTTTATTTGTATACTTCAGTGCACTGCCGAGCCAGTACAGACTTGACATTTCAATTCATTTTATGTTACACTGACGCAATAAGTGTTTCAATTGGATCATAATGAGGAGGTTAGATTTGGTTTGGGTTCTGTTTGTTATTTTTTGAAAGAGGGTTTCAGAAATGTTTGGATGAATGGGTTTATGTCGGTCGCTTCGATTTTGGTCATGGTTTGCTGTTTTTTATTTATCGGTGTTTCTTTTTTTGTTTCTGAAAATATAAAATCTACTTTAAAAACGATTGAAGGACAAAATAGCATAACGATTTATCTCAATTCCAATTTGCCAAAAGAAGAGTGCATGAGTATTGAAGAAGAAATTTTAAAAATCCCCAATATTTCTTCTTGCAGCTTTTATTCCAAAGAAGACGCGATGAAGGAATACGAGGGCCTTTTGGGTGAGAAAGTCGCTGATTTTTTTCAAGGCGAGGGGAATCCCTTGCCGGATGCCTATCATGTTACCATGAGTAGTTTTGATGAGTACGATTTAACGGTTGAGGGTTTGAAGAACATCAAAGGCGTTGAGGCCATCAGCGATCGCAGCGAAATGGCTAAACGCCTTTCTAATTTTAAGAAAATTGTAGAAATTATAAGCTTTTGGGTCGTTATATCGCTAAGTGCAATTTCATTTTTGATAATATCAAACACAATAAGGATTACGCTACACAATAGAAGATTCGAAATTAGCATAATGAAATCGATTGGAGCAACTGATTATTTCGTGCGCTTACCGTTTGTTGTTGAAGGCATAGTTATAGGGGTTATATCCGCAGCAATTTCATGTTTGATATTAGACATTATATATGCTCAAATTTTGAACATAATAGTCAGCATAGCTCCCTTTCGAGTTGTTCCTTTTGGTTTATTTTCAAAAAAAATATTCATAATTTTCACCACTACTGGATTAATTTTCGGTGGCTTGGGCGGAGGCATCTCAGTTGGAAGGTATTTGAAAAAAGAGGGTGGAAAAGTTGCTGTGTGGTAACAATGTTAGTAGAGCCTTGGGTATAATTTTTGCTACGATATGTGTTTTTACTCCTGATATCAGAGCTGAAATTCCGTATGTTGATATATTGAACGAACGCAAAAATGAAGTTCTTTCAGAACGAAGAAAAAACAGACAAGAAATGGCAAAACAGAGAGCGGCTCAAGTTTCTTTTCGCATAAATATTGCAAAAAGGGAAGGTGAAATAGATTTTCTTAACCGCTCCGTGTTTGATCTGAAAAACAAAATAGAACAAGGCAAATCGGAAATTGTTCAGCTTGAACTTAGAATTGCGCAAAACGTTGGAATTTTACGCGGATGTTTAACTTCGGTTTATCATGCTGAAAATCCAAGTGTGGCCGATATCATTTTGGTGTCACGTAATCTTGGCGATTTTCTTGATAAAGCTGAACTTGCACGTTTTTTTAGTTTGAAAATTTCAAGTACTATTGATGAAATTAATCGGAGCATCGAACATGCAGAGCAAATCAAAATAAAAAACGAAAAACGTGTTGAAAAAATTGCTCAACGGAAGGTTGAGCTCGCAAAAAAGCGTGATGAATTGAGTGAATTGTTAGAGGGATGTCTGGAAGCACAAGAATCTCTTAATCAAGAATTTGACGAAAGCGATGCAGAACTCAGAAAGATTGAAAAAGAACTTGAAGAATATAATTCCAGATATTTGCCCGGAGAAAGTTTTTCTGGTGAAAAGCCTAAGCTTGCTTGGCCGGTTCACGGTTTTAGTTACATATCGTCAGGATTCGATGACATGGTCGGGCGCAGATCGAAACACTGTGCAATCGATATAGCAGGACGCGGAATTTACGGCGCAAAAGTTTCAGCTGCTGCGAAGGGGAAAGTCATTAAGGCTTCTGCAGGCACTTACGGCGGCGGTTATGGTACTTTTGTAATAATTGATCATGGAAGCGGTTATGTTACTATCTACGCACATATGAGTGGAATAGCAGTAAAGCTGGGTGAGAGCGTGAAACAAGGCCAAACTTTAGGCTGGGTAGGAAGCACCGGATTTTCCACCGGGCCTCATCTCCATTTTGAATTTCGTCATAATAATTCAAAAATAAATCCACTTCAATCGATGGCAAAACGGTAACGCTGAGCGACATCAAAATTTAGATTTACTCTTGGCAATTTTCATCCTCACGAATTCTTCTCTCTCTTTTTCTTCAAGATTAATTACGATATTTTTGATATTTTTTTTGAAGTCTGGAATTACTAAATTTTTAAGCGCATTAGTTCGTTTTTTTATTTTTTTTATCATATTAGCTATACTGAAAATACCACTTTCAACCTCAGCATATTTTATAGTCAGTTTTTTTACCTCCAAGAATTTAAGATAGGCTTCATCAAGTAGGGAATCTGAATCGTATAAACTATAGGGAACAGCGTTTGACCCCGAGGAATCCTTGAGCGAAAGTGCAGGAAGTTCAATACCCATTACGCTGTGAAAAAAACAATCTAAACCGACTTCCTCGCTCACGCCCATAGCAACTTCTGAACACAGACCTATTGAAATATTCGCCTCCTGCAATGCTTTATAGGCCTGATTATAGGCTTCTGAAATTTTTTTCCCAAGTTCTATCACCCTGCCATGGAGCAACATCATTTCTTGCATAAGAACGGTTTTTTTTCTATCTAACATATTGTAACCTAGATCAGCAAACGCAAGAGAACGCTTCGTTGCCGAAAGATTAGCTTTATTAACACCAAGTTGAATCTGCAATTAAAACGCCTCTTTAACATATCAATCTCTTGATACTATAGCTTTTAAATAAAAAAGCAGTCAAATCCCTTAACAAGGAAAATTAATTTGCGCTTATTATAAAACTACATTTTACTTTTTTAATTTTCCGCATTTTGGTGCATTTTATTTTGTTATTCATGAAAATATTTTGACGATGCAAACTTTTAATCCAAAACCATAATCTTCGAAAATACTCTAAAACCCAATTTTTCAAAAGTTTGGGTATACTCATTAAAATCTTTAACTTTCATTTTTTCGGTTATTAGAAATTCTTCTGTGTTATCCTTTTGAAAACGGATGTAAAATGGCGCTTCGAAATCTTCAAAATCGTTTAAAATGTCTTTATTGTTTGAATCCTCCCAATAAACTTTTTTAAGAGCTTTAGAATTATTTATGCAGCCGATAACATCAGAAACAACAGCACTCGCGGTTGGCATTTTTCCTGCACCCTTGCCGTAAAGCAGAACTGCACCAGTGCAATCGCCATCAACCAAAACTGCATTAAAAACATCGTTTACAATCGAGAGCGGATTTGAATATGATACAAGCATGGGAACAACAAAAGTTGAAATTTTGTCATTTTCTTCTTTTTTGGCATATCCGATAAGTTTTATCACATAACCTAAATTTTTAGCGTGTTCCACGTCTTCAGATGAAATTTTAGTAATACCCTCGGCGTGAACATTTTTAGGATAAATATGTTTGCCATAAGCAATTGAAGCTAAAATGCAGATTTTATTTCTTGCATCTAACCCTTCAACATCGGCAGTTGGATCGGACTCGGCATAACCGAGTTCTTGTGCGATTTTAAGAACACTTTCAAAACTTAAGTTTTCATTAATCATTTTTGTAAGCATGAAATTAGTGGTGCCATTTAAGATTCCGCAAATTTGCTTGATATTGTTTGCATTTAAAGAGCTAATCATCGGCTCAATTATCGGAATTCCTCCACCAACACTTGCTTCGAATCTGAAACTCAAGTTATTGTATGCTGCAATTTTTAAAAGTTCAGCACCGTGCGTCGCAACCAACTCTTTGTTTGGGGTAACCACATCTTTGCCATTTTCAAGGCTTCGTTTCACATAATCGTATGCCGGGTCAAGACCGCCCATAGATTCTACAATAATTTTGATTTCTGGATCGTTTAAAATTGCTTCGAAATCAGAAGTGAATACGTTGCTATTATTTAAGAGTTCGGTATGACTGCCACGCACAAAAATTTTCTTAACTTTAACTTGTTTACCTGATGATTTCTCGATTCTTTCAAAATTGTTGTCTACAATTTCTTTAACACCTGAACCAACCGTACCATAGCCTAAGATAGCAATGTTTACTGTTTCTTTTTGAGATTCGGCATTTACGGAAACAAAACTTATAAAACAAATCATTACCAGAAACAAAATCGGGAGATTTTTGAAAAATTTCATTAAATCAAATCCTTTTTAAATTATTTATTCTACTGGAAAATCAAAATAGGTCTTCGGGTGAGGTTCGTCTTTAAGTGTGTAGTGCCACCATTCGTATAGATAGGGCGTGAATCCTGCATTTTCCATAGCCGTTTTTAAAATATTTCTATTTGCTGTTTGTTCTTTGGTTATCAAATTTGTACCATGATGAGAACTTTCTCCAAGATAATCAAATGACGTACCCATATCAACTTCTTTTCCAGTTTTCATATCCAATATAGTAAGATCGACTGTGCTGCCTCGAGAATGTCCTGAATTCTCTGCGATGCATCCAAGTTTAAATAATTCACTTTTGTCTACATTAGGATAAAAATACTCCTTCATTCGTACATCTGAAGTATCTTCTGCCCATCTTAAAAAATGGCGAACCGCTGTTTGGGGCCTATAAGCATCCCAAACCTTGATACAATATCCCCTCTGTTTTAGTTCATCACTTGCCGATTTTAGGGCGCTTGCAGCCTTTTCTGAAAGTATGGCTTTAGGCTCATTATAACCATCAATTCTTTCGCCTACAAAATTATAAGTGCCAAAATATCTTGGCTCTAAAATGACATCTTGAACTATGTCGGTCACATAAACAAAGTCTTCAGGAAGTGCATAAGCAATGGTTATATTAAAACTAAAGACAAAAAGAAAATCTATCAAAATTCTTGCTAAACATTGTTTTATTTTGTGTTTGTTTGGTCGATTCATTTTTTATACCCTCCATCCTATTATGCTCTTATGCTCTCGATCCTAAAGAAATTCTACTTTTTTCGCTATGGAGCCAGGTCTCTCTGATGTGTCAAAAAAGGCAAAATAAAATCTGCAGATTGTTTTATTTTGTATTTGTTTGCTCGATTCATTTTTTATACCTTCCATCCTATTATGCTCTTATACTCTCGATCCTAAAGAAATTCTACTTTTTTCGCTATGGAGCCAGGTCTCTCTGATGTGTCAAAATAAAGGCAAAATAAAATCTGCTTAAACGTTTCCGGAAGAAACGTGAAAAAAACTTCAACATAGGGTATCATTAAAATATCGAAAATTGTGGAAAGTTAACATTAGAGGGAAGCAGATGAAAGATGGATTAACACAAATCGACGGTATGTCTTTTCCCTATAGTCCTGAAGCAGAACAAGCTGTCTTAGGCGCGGTTTTACTCGATTCCGAATTTATGAATGTTGCAATAGAAATTTTGCCTTCTTCAGAAAATTTTTATTTGCAGGAACATAAAAATATATACTCTGTAATGCTTTCAATGTTCGCTGTGGGAGAAAAAATAGATTATATCACGGTACTCGAAAAAATTTCTTTACAAGAACCTTCAGAAGAAGCACGCTGTAAATCTTATCTGCTTGAATTAGCTCAAATAGTACCTTCAATTTCTAGCGCCTCAAAGTATGCGCAAATAGTAAAGGAAAAATATGATATTCGTGCACTCATGATTTCTGCCCAAGATATTTTACAAAGTGCCCGCGAGGGTGAAAACGCAGAGGAAATTCTTGAGTTTGCGGAACAAAAAATATTCGACATACGCAACGGAAATGTACACGCCGGATTCAGCCATATAAATGAAGTTCTTATTCAGACGGTCGAACGTCTCGACACAATGCTCCACACTGATGATTCTAATACATTTTCAGGCCTCCCGACCGGCTTCGGCGATCTTGATCGCGTTATTATGGGTCTTAACAAAACTGATTTGATACTAATTGCCGCGCGCCCTGGTATGGGTAAGACCAGTTTCGCACTTAATATAGTCGAAAATGTAAGCAAACAGAAAAATGCAAAAGTAGCAATTTTTTCACTTGAAATGAACAAAGAACAATTGGTAAGCAGAATGATTTCTTCAGAGGGCAAAATTTCAGGACAAAAACTCCGGTCAGGTAAATTAGAAAACGATGAATGGGAACGGCTCCTTGAAACATGCGGAACATTAAGAAACTTAAATATCTCAATTGACGATACGGCCAGCATTACAGTTCCTGAAATGAAGGCTCGGCTGCGCCGTTTTGGCGGCGCAGATTTGGCAGTTATCGATTACCTTCAGCTTCTTTCAAGTTCAAAAGAAAATCCTAATAGAGTCCAGGAGATATCATCAATTACCAGGCAGCTCAAGATCATGGCAAAAGAGCTGACTTTGCCTGTAATCTGTCTTTCTCAGCTCTCTCGCGCGAGCGAACATCGATCTGAACATCGGCCCGTACTTTCAGATCTCAGAGATTCAGGTTCCATAGAACAGGATTCCGATATAGTAATGTTCCTTTATCGCGAATCATATTATGCGAATTCCAAAATTGATGAAAACATAAACCACAGCGAAAGTGAATGTATAGTAGCAAAAAATCGTCATGGAGAGACGTGCTCGATACCGCTTTATTGGCAGGGAGAATTTACAAAATTTACGGGAACCTCAAATTATTAATAATTATTTTAATAAAATGTGGTACCCGTTACATGTTGAAATTGTCGCAAACACGATGTTGACAATATTCATTGAAGGCCTTAAAATCAAAACAGTGTTTTGTTTAGGGGTGAAGGATGAATAAAGAAGAAGTTGACGGTAAAAAATTGAGTTTTGAAAAGAAGTTCGCTGATTTTCAAAATACTTTACTCGGTAGCGACGATTTAATAAAAGAATTTGTAACCTTGAAAACCCCGGAAGAGGTTTATGAGTTCACTCGGCGTGTCATGGGGGAAGTCAATTTCGTAGAATTCCGAAAAACCTTGATGGAAAAAGGTCCGCAAATTATTCAAGATCAAGATAAAAATGGCATTTTAAGCGAAGGTGGAGAGTCGGAAATTAAAGGAGGCGGAATGTTTGAAAATATTTGGAATAGTGTTAAAGTTGCAAAGCTCATGTATTCGGCTTTCGATGAATTAAAAGATAAGTATGGAGAAGGAAAACGTGCAGTTAACAAAAGGCGTTTGTTGCGTTTGTACGATAATAATCAAGACGAGGAATCAAGTTATTTGGAGTGAGTTAATTGGCAAAGTGTGATATTTGTGATAAGTCTCTATGTTTTGGGATTAAAGTTTCGCACTCTCATAGGCGATCTAACCGTACATGGAAGCCTAATGTTCGCAGAGCGCGTGTGATTGTGGGAGGAATTAAAAAACGTATAAATATTTGCACCAGGTGTATTCGGTCGGGGAAACTTGGTGAAACTTAAACTGTTGTATAGTTGATTCGAAAGGAAGTATTGATTAAGAAATTTTATGAGGTTTGGTAGGGAATTTTTCTCTTTGCTTACGTATGTAAGTTCGTTTTCAAAAATTTGAACTTGGTGTGTAATCTGATTTGAAAAGAAGCATTAGTTGTGAAGTTTCTAAATTTGTGAGGTCTGGCAGGTCGGTTTTTTGTTTACCCGGACATAAGGGTAGCATTGGTAGATTTTCTCGTTTTGATGTCACCGAGCTGCCTGAAGTTGGCGATCTTTATCGTTCGAATTCCTTGATTGAAAGAAGCGAGCGGATGGCAAGTAATATTTATGGTTCGAAGTTTACAATATTTTCTACCGGCGGTAATACGCTTTGCATTCAGGCTATGCTCAGACTTTTTTTCCCAAACGGCGGAAAACTAATCGTGTGCCGGAATGTGCATCGTTCTGTGGTTTATGCAATGTTTTTGCTTGGAATTGAGCCAGTCTGGGTAGTGTGCTCTGAATTTGGTCAGGCTACATCTGAAAAAATATCCTTGGCTTTGCTTGAAAATCCTGACAGCGGCGCAGTGTTTATCACGAGTCCGGATTATTTTGGGAATACTGCGGACATTAAATCTATATCAAAAATTTGTGGGAATATTCCGGTTTTGGTGGATAATGCACATGGTTCTCATCTTAAGTTAATCGGTAAGAATTTGCACCCTATTGATCAAGGTGCTTCGGCTTGTGCAGATTCCGCTCACAAAACTTTACCTATACTTACTGGCGGTGCTTTTTTACACGTTAATTCAGAAAATTTTACTGTTAGCCAAGCAAAATCCGCTATGGAACTTTTTGGGTCTACAAGTCCATCGTTTCTTACGCTCATTTCAATCGAAAAATGTTTGAATTGGATAAAATCGAAAGGAAAAAGCAAATTTAATTACATGTTAAAAGAAGTTAACGCTGTTAAAACATTAGCAAAACGAAACGGTGTTTTATCTTCTGCTCCCTGCGAACCCGCCAGGATCGTTCTTGATTTTTCAAACTTTGTTTGCGACGATGAAATTTTGTTGGATTATTTTCGTAAATTCAAAATAGAACCTGAATTTATAATCAATAAGGTTGTTGTTTTAATTCCGTCTGCTTTCAACAGCGGACGCGACTGGAAACGTTTGAGAATTTCTCTTTCTCAAAAAAACATATCGTGTTTTAAAAATTTGCAAAACAAACGCAGTAAGACCGAAAATTTCATGGCATTACCTGAAAAGTTCTGCAGTTTTAAAGAAGCGTTGTTTGCCGAACGTGAAGAAATTTTCACACAGGAAAGCTTAGGTAGGATTTCAGCAATTCCAGTGAGCAAATGTCCACCTGGGTTGGCATTGGTTATGCCTGGAGAAAAAATTGGCATTCATGAAAGACAGAAAATTGTCTCTTGCGGAATTTCAAGAATAGTCGTACTCAAATAAGAATATGAAATTTAAAATTTTTACTTATCATCGCTTCAGGATATAATATCGAAACCATTTTGTTCGAATAAATAAATGGCTTAGGGAGTTTTATCTTCAATTAATGCAACAGATAAAGTTTTAAATTGCACTTACTTTATGTTATTTTAATTTTTCTTAGAATATTATAAATCATTTTTTTAAATAAGCGAGTGAACCTAGCTTGAAAAATTCAGTCTTACGCTGGTATACGTGTTCATTTTTCATAATTTTGATTACATTTATTTTTTTATGCTGCCTTTGCTTGGAAAGTGATATTGTCTTGCTTACTTTAACTTTAGTTAATATTTTTTTATTTTTTATTTCAGGATTCATAATTTTTTCATTTAATTTGAAGTATATGAGAAGAATATCTAAAAGTGTTGAAAAAATAATTAATAAAATAAATCCAGAAAAAAAAACAAATGCTTTTGTTGCTAAATCGAATAATGAAATAATTAATCTTGAAGAAAAGATCGAACAGCTTGAGTTAGAAATTGAAAGGTCTGAGGATTCAAAAAATGATTTTGTAGTTTCTATGGCTCACGAGCTTCGCACTCCTTTAACCGCCATTAAAGGTTGGGCCGAAACAATGAAAATGGGAAGCTCTATAGAGCATTCAACACTTTGTCGGGGATTAGAGATTATCGCCAATGAAAGCGACCGTTTGGCTCTTATTGTAAACGAAATTTCAAATTATTTTAAATTTAAAAGAGAAAACGCTAATACATCTCAAAACATTGATATCTTAAAAGAAATTGACGAGATAGTTTTTTTGTTTGAAGAAAGAGCTCTTAACGAAAATAAAACTTTATCTTACAATAAACCTCCTGAAACAATTCAAATTTTAGGAAACAAAAATGGACTTCGCCAAGTTTTTATGAATTTAATAGATAACGCGTTCAAGTTCACTTCCAACGGTATGAGTATAAGTGTGAGCGTTAATTTTAAAAATGATATAATGTATGCTGAAATTACAGACAACGGTTGTGGAATCCCAAAACAGCATTTACCAAAGATCAAGCAAAAATTTTTCAGAGGCAACAGTGCTGTAGTAGGTTCGGGTATTGGCCTAGCCATTGCACAAGAAATCGTTTCTGCACATAACGGTACTATGGAAATCTTAAGTGAAGAAAATTTTGGAACTACCGTTATTGTTTCATTTCCAATTCCAACGCTAGCTACCTGAACAACTTTAAATTTTACAAAATTATGCCGGTTTTCGTCGTCCAATAATTATTTTTCCCGCCTCTACCGCAAAGAAAATCAACAGTCCGCTGCCAAAAAGTTTTGCCCAATCCATTATATTTATTGAAACTGTTCCGAAGCAATTTTGCATAAATGGGGCATGCGTGTATATTATTTGTATCAGGACTAAAATTCCCGCCAGCAAAAATGCCGTTTTGTTTTGCCAAAAGCCTTTGCTGATGACGGTTTTTTGCATTCGGCGGCAGCAAAAAAGATAAAACATTTCGCCGAAAATGAGCATATTTGTCGACATTGTTTGTGCGTATGCGGCGCCAAAATTGTTATTGTAAGAGTTAAAAAACACAAATGCAAAAGCAGTGATGATCACGGAAACAACAACCATTTCGGGAACCATACTTTTGCTTATCAGCAAGTCTTTGCTGTTTCGTGGTGGTTTTTTCATAATATCTTTCTCAGAAGGCTCGAATATCAGCGAAAGTGCGGAAGTCAATGCAGTTACCATGTTTGCCCAAAGAATACCGACAGGGCTTATTGGCAATGCAATGCCAAGTACCATCGCGAGTGACATAACCAGCATTTCTGCGCCGTTTGTGGCGAAAATGAAAAGTATTGTTTTTTTAATGTTTTCATAAATCGTACGTCCTTCTTGCACGGCAGAAACGATTGAGCGAAAATTATCGTCAGCAAGAACCATTTCTGCGGCGTCTTTGGCGATCTCTGAACCCTTTACACCCATTGCCACGCCAATATCCGCTTTTTTCAGTGCGGGCGCATCATTGACGCCGTCGCCCGTCATTGCAACGACTTCGCCTAGTTCTTGAAGAGCCTTGACCAATCTGAATTTATGCTCGGGGCTTGTTCTGGCAAAAATATCGCATTTATTGGCGGCGACTTTAATTTCCTCGTCATTCATTTCCTCCAATTGCCAACCTGAAATTACCACGGGATTTTCCGTTAAACCCATTTGCAAAGCGATAACGCGCGCCGTGATTTCGTGATCCCCAGTTATCATTTTAACTTTTATCCCGGCATCTTTACACAGTTTGGCAGCCTCAATTGCTTCGTGGCGCGGAGGGTCGATTATGCCGATAATTCCCGAAAAAATCAAATTTTCCTCCAAATCGGCGTGAGTAATTTCGACTTTGTCAAAATTAGTTTCTTTATAAGCGCAACCGACTAAGCGCTGACCTTTATTCGCCGCCCTCTGAATTTTTTCTTCCCAAAGTTTATGATCGATATTTTTCTTGCCGTTTTCCGAAAGTTGTTTTTCGCAAAAATTTATAAGTTTTTCAGGCGCACCGAGGGCAAATATTATTTTTTTATTTTCAATTTCACACAAGGTTGTACGATATTTATATTTTGAATCAAACGGAATTTCATATATTTTATCAATTTTTTTTTTGTCAAAACCTGCTTTATGAGCAAGCACACGTAATGCAGCCTCTGTCGCCGCACCACTGACATTCCATGCACCATTTTTATGAATTATATGAGAATCGTTGCAAATATAAGCTGCTTCAATTATTTTTTGTAACTTTTTATAATCTATTTCACTATTATTTAGGGTAATTTGTCCCGCAGGGTCATAACCCTCACCCAAAACATCATAATTACTAAAAGCTGTATAAATGTTTTTGGCGATCATCTTGTTTTGAGTAAGAGTGCCCGTTTTATCGGAGCAAATCACAGTTACCGAGCCGAGTGTTTCAACGGATTGAAGCCGCCGTACAAGCGCGTTTTTCGCTGACATTCTGCGAACGCCCAGAGCTAAAGTAACTGTAACGATTGCGGGCAAACCTTCGGGAAGTGCGGCAACCGCAAGCCCGACCACAGCAATGATGTTATCGACAAGACTCATTTTTGTAAAAAAACTTGCATATATAACTAAGACAATAGAAAAAATTAATATAATAACAGAAAGAGCCTTGCTGAGAGAGTCCATTTTTTTCATAAGAGGACTGTGTTCATGATGCGTTTTTGTCAAAAGAACATTAATTTTCCCGATTTCCGTATAAATACCCGTCCCGACCACTACGCCAACCGCAGAACCCGAAACAATGGTCGTTCCCGCAAAAACCATACATTCTCGTTCGCTGAGAACTGTTCTTTTTTCACAAATTTTTGTACTTTTTATAATGGCGTCAGATTCACCTGTAAGCGAGGATTCATCGGTTTTTAAATTACTTACTTTTGTAAGCCTGATATCTGCGGGAATTTTATCGCCCGTAGCAAGCAGAATGATGTCACCAGGAACGAGATTTTCGGCGGAAATTTCGAACCTTTCGCCGTTTCTTATAACATTTGATTTAAGCGATAAAAGATTTTTAATTCCGTCAAGTGCCCTCTCTGCTTTGTTTTCCTGAATAAACCCGACAATAGCGTTAATAATCACGACACCCAAAATAACAAAGGTATCGAGCATGTGGTTCATCACGAAAGTCAACACCGAAGCACCGAGCAGAACATATATGAGAGAATTATTAAATTGAAGAAGAAATTTTTTAATAATGCTATTTTTCGGTCCCTCGGGCAATTTGTTCTTGCCAAATTTAATTAATCTTTGATTGGCGTCGTGTAATATTAAACCTTCCGTCGAAGTATTCAGCTTTTGAAAAATTTCTTTGCACTCAAAAGTTTCCCAGTGCGAATTTTTTACTATTTCTTTTATAGTTATTATAATTATCATCCTTTATTTAATAAATTAATAAAGAAAACTCCAAAGATATACGAACCCTTCGCGCTCGGATTCGAAACCTTGAATCAGCTAAGCTGACCAATCGAAGTTTTCTTGAACATATTCATTCTAGCAGAACGTTATGCATATATCAAGAAATCTGTTTTTATTTTTTCGTAATTCGTTTCATGAAAGGCGTCGAGATGGCCACGGATGGCGTAAAAGCTGATGCCAAAATCGCTCACCTTCTGTTGTTTCTTTGGCTTTTACACCTGAAAGTTTCAACGCCTCATTTTGAACAAGCTTGCAAAGTGGGATTGCTTTCCCTTCCAATAGCAGTTTTTTCAGTTTATTTTTATCCACCTTTGGGTCTTCAAATTTAAGAAAATCGTTCGCTTCAATTGAATGTGTTTCAACCCACTTCTTAAAGCTTTCTTCATCTTCTGTTTTTAATTTTGTAACAGTTCTAAAATTAATTCGATAATTTCTGGTTTCAATTTCACCTTCTTCCAAAGTCTTTAAAATCTGTTCCAAAAAGCATTTTAGCTTTTCAATTTTATTTACATTAATTTTCCTTTGGGTATTCATTATTCATCGCGCGCGGCGGGAAACACAAATGACAAAAATCCGATAGCAATTGTCATACCTTGCCACCGAGTTATCGGTCATAACGGAGAATTGTCCGGTTACGCCGGAGGTCTTGACGCACAAAAATATTTGTTGAATTTGGAGAGATATCATAAATTAAAACTTTGTTAAAATTCCCTTCTCATTCTTAAACTTCACAACCGCCTCATCTTTAGTTTTTATCGCAATACTTTCAGCTACAGTAAACCAAAGTTCTTCGTCAAATTCGGTTACAGATTCTTTTCTATCTTCAAGATTTTTAAGAAATTCTCCTATTTTCCGCTTTTCAGCTTTCTTTTCAAGTTTTTGATTTTCAAAATTTTCTAATTTTTCTTTCAAATCTTAATATTTTTTGACTTGAATTTCATAGTTTCTTCTGTATTCTTCCTGATTTTGTACCGTTTTTGCATTCTTTATCAGTCATTGATTCAATTAAATTTGTGATATTTTGAATTTCAGTTTGCGTTTTCTTAATTTCGTTTTCGATTTTTGATCCATCGCATGCCTCAAGTAAAAGAATTTTACAATCTTTAATAATTTGCGCTTTATTTTCCACAATTTTGTTAAATGATTTTATAAAAATCTCTTTAATCCGTTCTTCAGTCAAATGTGGCGTTCCGCATTTTTTCTTGTTTTTGAATTTATGATTGCATTGCCAAATCGTTCTCCTGTACTTACTTGTTGGATGTCAAACTTTAGGACCATAAAAATTCCCGTACTCTCCGTAAATTATTTTGCCCGATAAACAACTTAAACTGCTCGTGTACTTTTTCCGGATTTTCCTGTTTTTCATCTCAATTTGCGCCAAATCAAATATTTCGGGCGAGATTATTCTTTCGTGGCTGTTTTCGATATAATACTGTGGAACTTCACCTTCATTAACTTTTTGTTTTTTACTGAGGAAATCAACTGTAAATTTTTTCTGCAGAATTGCCGAGCCTTTATATTTTTCATTATGTATGAAGGATATTTTTGACGGTACTCTGACACCAATTGTCTTGCCCGCTCGGCGACTTAATCTTCATCCTTTCAAGAATTTTTCCTATGGCGTTCGTACTTTTGGCCTTCAAGAAAAAGTTTATAGATCAGTGATCTTTTGAAAAAGTCGCTAGAGGAATGGGTTGAGGCTGTTCACAGGAGTTCGCCGGAAAGTAGAATTATTTTTGTAGGTACAAAAAAGGATCTCGTTTCAGAGCCGAAAATCAATGAATTGAAAGGAAAGCTGGAAGGGCTTACAAAAACTCATGTGAGATTTCACTATTGCCTTACATCGGCAATTAGAGATGAGGGGTTGGAAGATTTTTGGAATATAATTAAAACGAACATTAATATAGCGGATTTGCCTACAGTAGCTTATCAGCATGTTGCGCATAATGCTTACGATGACGTAAAAAAGAATGGCAAAGATTGCTTAATTTTATAATTAAATAAGACAAGATAAATGAAGAAGTTAATAACACTTTTTTTAGTCTGTTTTACGATGTTGTTTTTGGATGCACCTGTGTTTGCTTATAACGGAAAAACACACGAAATATTAACGGCAAGTGCATTTGCCTTCACTAAGATGAACTTTTTAGTGGTGGAGAACAAATTAGAGCAGAAGTAGAGTTTTTAAAAGCGTGCAACTTTCCGGATGAGCACGAGGTAGGCTTTTTCTTTAAGCATCATTTTTATGATCCGAGTGCGGGGTTGGATCTAAATCAGGATTCAACATTGACACGAATGTATCGATATTTCCAATCCGGAGTCAATCATTGGAAAGTAGAACATAAAATATATGCCTAAAAGATTTGGGTTGTTCTTTGCATTATTTGCAAGATATGTGTTGCGTAGTTCACTTGCGGGGTTATGTTGGCAATCTTTTTCGTTTACCTCAACATTTAATTTACGAAAATGAAATGGACAAAAACGCACAGAAGTATCGCCTTAATTTGGATACTGGTTTCGATTTCCGAAATGGCTTTGCGCCCCGAATGACGGCAGTCTGCTATTCGCAACAAATTCAGGAAGTTTATAAATACAAACAGTTATCTGCCACTGCCGATCAGCGCGCATTCGAGCTTTCGTTTAGAGCATGTTGCGAATTGATTTTTATGTTTTTTCGAGACAGGGATTGAGTTGTAGTTAGATTTATTTCAAAATATATAGGTCTTATAATTGTTACATACTTAAAAACTTTTTCAGATACTTGTTGTATTAAAATTCAAATTAAAATTTTTAGAGTCAATGTTAAAAAATGGAGTGGTTTTACGAATTATGATGATAAAAAATTTGAAATATTCAAAAAAATGTTTCAAGAAATTACGAAGGAATCATCATTTAAACGATTAGGCAAAACATTTAAAACAAAAGATAATTATTATTATTTTGATTTAGGAACAGGAAAGGTTAATTCCGAAAGAAGTCTTAAGTTTCCTCTATTAATCTGCCGTATGTTCTCTTATCTTCTCTTGTACGACTAAAAGAACTAAACCAACTAAAAAATTTTGGAAATATGCTTGTACTACCACTAGACAAATTTAAATTAATGGGTTTAATTTCACGATAATTTTGAATATCAAATATTCTTCTAATAGTTTTATTTCCTATATCGTATCGGTTTCACAGGCTATACGTACACCAGTGATCGTATTCATCGGGACCATATAAAATGATTCGACCATTCGTTTTATCGGCAATTTTTAAACGAGACAGTAAAACAAAGGTAGGTAAATATCTACCAGAATTGTTATACGGTCTGAAAGCAAAGGAAAACATCTCGTTTTCAGAAAAACAATTTAAATTTGATAAAAAACAATCTAGGACATCATCTATTTTTTCAGCTCTTTCAATTGTAACAGCAATTGCTATTTCACCAATAATACTATTTTTGTTATTGCTTAAAACTGGAATAATGATTGATGCTTTTTTTATATTTTTTTCACTATAATAAAAACACTACTGTTATACCCAATATATTTTTCATTTAGACAAAATTTCGCCTTCGTGTCTGAACAATCAATTTGTTTTCTTACTGCATCAAGTATTGTTTGATTTTTAACAAATCTACAATCTTCAATATCCCAACAATTACTCGGAAACATAAATAATAAAAATACCAAAACTAGAAATTCTAATTTTTCCTTCACAATAAACACCCTTTTCGTTAGAATTTAAAATAATCATCTATTATTGCCATTGCTCTATCCGCTGCCGATTCTTTGGGGGCATCGGCAATACTTTAGTACTGAAATAAACCACCACACAGCTATAATCAATAAAGAAACACAGACTGTTAATATCGGAACCCACCAAGACCAATAACTTATAAAACTCCCTGCAGCAGATGAAGCGAATGTTAAAGAATATGATATTACCGTAGGCCAATCCATAGTTCCTCGATACTTTAGGATAATTAATACTATTGTTTGGAGTAGTGGCAAAGCAGTACCTATGATAGCACTAGAGGGTCTGTCGCACTGCCTTCGGGTAACTCAGATCCTCTCTCTTATGGGTAATTATCATATCAGTTGTCAGTTGTATATACTGCAACTTCGATGCCTAATACCATAAAATTTCACCTCTTTATTCATTTATTTCTAAAATTAAATTACTTAAACCAGTTTATGATGTTTTATTCATTTTTCTTTCAAATTCGGATACGCAATCATTATCATTTTCATTTAAAACTGCCGTAGGCCATTCATGTTCCGGAAGTTTTATTTTTTCAAATTTGGATTCCTCTGCTTTTGCAATATAAAGCAAGCAACCATAACTGGGATAAAATATCATATTGAGCATTGTTTCTTTTAGAAGTGAAATTTCAAAAATTTTCTTTGATTTAGCAATATCTGTTTTATACACCTTGTACAAGCTCGAAGAATTTTGTTTTTCGCCTAATAATACCTGATAAAATCCTTATTATTTATCAAGTTAATTCTAATTATCATTAAATCATAAATTTTAATTTTTTTCAGCACCAACACTAATTGACTTTTGCCATAAAAAATCAATAGTTTAAAAAGCCATATTTAAACAAAAACTACTTTATTAAGTTGTAATTAAATTTCCATTTTCTACCACTCTAAAAATCATCGATTTCCCTGGTGCACTTTTTAACGAAAGGTATTTGCCAGCTGCATACAATTTAACGTTGGGTTCAATTTTACCAAAAATAAGGCGAATTTACAAACAAAAATTTGCCCCAAAATCACTGAAAGCCCGAAAAATACAAGGATATCGAGCTTTCAGCGTGTATCAAAGATTGAGAACTATTATGGTGCGAGTGGAATTCAGGGAACTGAAAAGCACAAAACTGAAAAACATTTAAGGAGAAAAAATCAAAATATTAACAACGCAGTTACTGTATCAGAAGGCTAAAAAGGTTGTCAAGTAAAAAATAAATTTAAATAAAACAAGTATTTTTCAAAAAATGCCACTGCATCAAAAATTGATGAGTGGTTTTTTAATACCCAAATTTAAAATGGAAGGAGGAAACGAAATGACAGTAACAATGCCAAGCTTAGTGTTTGTATGCATTTTAATGACAGTATTTTTGCTAATGATAAATATCTTTCAAAGTTTAGAGATACATTTCATGAAAGTTGAGTTAAGGAGGAGTTTAAAAATGTTAAAGAGCTGCAAATCAAGTGAAGAAAAATTAAAAGCAGAGGAACAAATAAAAGAGATGATAAAAATGATCGAGTAAAAACATTAAAGATTCTAAAACAAATTTTAAAATAAGGAGAAACAAATGTTAAGTGAAAATAAAATGAGGAGAAGTACAATGAGAATCAGTTTTGTAATACACGGAGAACCGTTCGGTAAAGAAAGGCCAAGATTCTGTAACAAAGGATTAAGAGTTGTTACGTATACGCCTGAGAAAACAGCAAATTATGAAAAGCGAGTGCGCGAAGAGTACAGCAGAAAAGTAGGAATCAAATTTAAAGAGAAGATTCCGATAGAAATCAAAATCAAAGCATTTTACGGAATATCAAAGCACACGCCGAAGAAATGGATAGAACCGATGCTCGAAGGCAAGATTTTACCGACTAAAAAACCAGATGTAGACAACATCAGTAAATTAATTTGCGACGCTTTAAACGGCGTTTGTTATCACGATGACGTTCAGATTTGCAAACTGCAAATTGAAAAATTTTATTCAGAAGAGCCACATGTAGAAGTAGAAATCAAAGAAATGGAAGTGATCGAGGAGGATCCTTACTACAATTAAAGGAAGGAGGTGAAAGAGGAATGCCGTTGTATGAGATTAGCGGGAAATATTTGGAGTTTTTTGATTATTTGGAAAACAATGAAGTTTCAGATGAAGAAATTGAAAGCAAATTAAAAAATTTAGATGATGAATTTAATAAAAAAGCTGATTCGATCTGTTGTTTTATAAAAAATTTAAAATCAGAAAGCGAAGCGATCGTTAATGAAGTCAATGAACTCATGAAACGACGAAGTATAAAGTGCAAATGTGCTGAACGACTCACTAAATATTTAAAAAACCAAATGGAACTGGTCGGGAAGCATAAAATAGAAACTTCGCGAAACTCAATTGTAATCAGACAAAATCCTTGCTCAGTGTTAATTGAGAAGGATTTTTTAAATTGGGCGCGAGAAAACGCAGAAGAACTCTTGAAATGGCGTGATCCAGAGCCTGATAAATTAAAAATCAAAGAATATCTAAAAAATGGCGGGAAACTAGAGCACGTGGAGCTTGTGCAGACGAAAAGATTAGAAATCAAATAAATTTGGAGGTGAGATAATTTAAATGAACATTTATGAAAAGTTACAAAAGATCAAAGTTGAATTACTTGAATGCAATTTAAAGAAGTCCGGAAACAACAAGTTTTCGGGCTTTAAATATTACGAGCTAAGCGACTTCATGCCTCACATAATCAGGCTTTGCGATAAATACAAAGTTTGCACAGTAATAAGATTTAACAAAGAATTCGCAGAGCTATTGGCATTTGACAGTGAAATATTAGGAGATCAAACGCCGATATCAGTAACATCGCCGATAGAAAAGCTTGAAATCAAAGGAACAAACGCGATTCAGGCGATTGGCGGGACTCAAACTTATATCCGGAGGTATTTGTATATGGCGATGTTTGATATTACTGAAAACGATGTTTTTGATGCAACACAAATCAAGAAAAAGCCAGGTATTTCACCAGATGAGAAAGATGAATTGAGAACTTTAATTGGCGATAAAAATTTAGAAAACAAGATTTTAAAGCAGTACAAAGTGAATTACTTGCTTGAATTGAGTTCTGAGCAAGCAAAAGAGATCAGAGAAAGGATCAGTAAATTTAAAGAAAATCAGGAGGCCAAAAATGCTTAACATAATTATATTACAAGGCCGATTAACAAAAAATCTAGAACTCAAGCAAACGCAATCAGACAAAGCAATTGTGAGGTTTGATATTGCAGTAAATAAGTACACGCCAAAAGAACATCCGGAAGCGGATTTTTTCACAATTGTTGCTTGGGAACAGACCGCAGAATTTATATGTAAATATTTTAAAAAAGGAGATTTAATTTTGATACAAGGACAAGTTCGGACTGGAAAATATACGGACGACAATGGAATTACAAGAAAAACATTTGAAGTTTGGGCCAAAAAAGTAGATTTCTGCGGTTCAAAAAAGGGAGGAACAGATAATGGCGAAGAAACAAACGTGTTAGATGATGACGAATTGCCGTTTTGAAGAGTGTAAAAAGGATAAAAAAAATAAATGAAATCGCCGTCAGTGACAACGGCGGTTTATTTTTTCTCATTAAATTAAGGAGGAGAAATATTGAATTACATTAAATTGCAAAAAGGTTTTAACAAGTATTGCAAAATGATTTTTTTGCCTGCTCTATCACGATTATTATGGTTCGATTTAGTTGAACTGTTTAATGAATTAGGGTGGCCGGAATGGATTCAGATAAGCAATGCAAGGTTAATGGATGGATTGCAAATAACCAGCGACAAAAAATTTATAGAAGTTAGGGACAAACTCATAGAACACAGTTTGTTTATTTATGAAAAAGGCAAAAAA